>NZ_WJZM01000049.1:0-41219 GCF_021609545.1 Pseudomonas sp. PA-1-6B | reverse complement strand
ATGCACTCGGTATAACAGCGTAGGCTTTCCAGGCCGCCATCGCAGGCAAGCCAGCTCCCACAATTTGATCGCGGGGCGTCAGGTAGATATGCGCTGGCCGCCGGGGCCGTCACGGGAGCAAGCTCCCTCGCCACAGATTTAGCGTCGTGCCGAAGTTGTGTAGATACCTATGCTGCGATAGCGGTGTATCAGCCAGCCATTTATTGCCTGACCCTCCGCTATCGCAGGCAAGCCCGGCTCCCACAGGGGTTATGCGTCGTTTATCGAGGCTGTGCGCACTCCAACGCCTGGCCCACCACCCCCTTCGCCATCTCCACCCAACGCATCTCATCACTCCGTCCGATGCGTGGGCCAGGGCGTCGGACTTGCACGTCCGGTCACCGAGCATTCGATGACAGGGCGAGACTGGCTACCGAATCCGACGCAAACAAGGCACCTGAGCGCTGAATGGTCGGTAGGTCAAATCCGGCTATGAGTTAGGACCTTTCTGGTTTTCTTCTTTACTCATCCATCGCGTTTTACTGCGACCTACCATTCTGTGTGTCATTCACGCACAGGGACAAGAACATGCAGGAAAGCGATCTTCATACGGCGATTATGCGAAGCAAGTTGGAACTTGAATCAAATGGCATTGATCTGGGTTCCAGTTCAAGCATGGCGTTTCATGTGGGCAACACGATGACGAGCTACCCGGCTGTCATGGTGTTGCCGAGTTCGCCAGGTTGGAGTCATGGCCCTCATTACCAGTTACTCAAGCCGATTCACGCTGACTCCGCTGTGCCCGATACGACGTTTGATGAACTCTGGAAATGTACACAGCAACACTACGGCCTCACGGCAGCCACAGTGATCACTGGCGCGGCGGGCATACCCATAAGCAAAATTGCGGTGGGTGCCTGGGTTCACGTCGGCTCCAGCAAAACCACGAACCTGGCTAGCCTGATCGGCATGCGCTTTTTCCCTCGTACGTTGATCAGGCAACCCACCATGGCCAGAATGGCAAAGGCAACGTTTGGCACGGTGCGGGTATTTGGCATCATCGGGCGAGGCATGCCCTTCGTCGCTGCCGGGCTTGCAGTCTTTGACCTGGTCAGTATTGGTAAGTGTGCCTATGAGGCGAGAAATGGAAGGTAGCCTGGCCAGAGCCGACATCAGCGAAAAAGTGATCCAGCTGTTCGTCGATATCATCGGTTTTATCGACCGGCGCGATGTGACGGAGCACACCGATTTCATCCATGACTTCGACATCATTGATGAAGACCTGACCTGCTTTGTCATGCAGATCAAGTGGCAGTTCAAGCTGCAAGCGACGCAGGAGGATTGGGATCACATCACTACGATTGAGCAGGTAGTCGATTTGATTGTTCAGCGTTCGACTCTTCGGTGAGGCCACTGGCGCCATCGCAGGCAAGCCAGCTCCCACAGTTGACCGCGTCGCTCGGGCAGTACGCGATCCCTGTGGGAACGATCGCTCAGCCAGCATTTTTCCCATTGGCTTCCAATTGCCCCAACGGCACCCGCCGCTCTATGGCGCTGGACAAAATAATCGAGGTCTTGCTGAAGCCAAACTTCGCGACCCGGTTAATCAGGCTCTCCAACTCGGGCATCGAGCCCACCGCCGCTTGCATGATCACGCATGGGTCGCCCGTGACCCGGTGGCATTCGGTCAGTTCGGGTATCTCCGCCAGGGCGTCGTACACCTTTTGGCTGCCATGGTTGGTCAGCCGCAATTCAATCACGCATTGAATCGGCAAGCCCACTTTGGATAAATCCACCTTGGCCTGGTAGCCGGTGATCACGCCGCTGGCCTCAAGCTTGGCCACGCGTTCGGCCACGGCGGGGGCGGAGAGGTTTACGGTGCGCGCCAGTTGCGCGTAGGAAGCACGGCCATCTTCAAGCAGGGCGCTGAGGAGCATGCGGTCATATTTGTCCATGATAAGGCTCCGGTTGCGCGTGGCTTTCGAAAGCACGGTTTATAGCCTTGATAACCATGGTTTGAGAAGTGTATTGGCGTTTTAAACAGGTTTTGTAACTTAAGTTTATCCACCTTCGTTTCTAGAATAAGTCTCCCATTTCCTGCCATAGAGCCGCCCAATGCCTGGCCCACGTCGCTTTCCCTTACCGTTGATCGCCGCCTTTTTTGCGTTGTATGTGATCTGGGGTTCCACCTACCTGGTGATCCGTATCGGCGTGGAGTACTGGCCGCCGCTGTTGCTGGCGGGGATTCGGTTTTGCACGGCGGGGGTATTGATGTATGGCTTCCTCAGATGGCGCGGGGTGCCGGCGCCGACCTGGCCGCAGTGGAAGGCGGCCGGGATGATCGGCATTTTGTTGCTCACCGTGGGCAATGGTGGCGTCAGCGTGGCGGAACATATGGGCGTGTCGTCCGGCGTGGCGGCGCTGGCGGTGGCGACGGTGCCGCTGTTTACCTTGCTGTGTGGGTTTTTCTGGGGCGCGCGTAATACGCGGTTGGAATGGGCAGGGGTGCTGCTGGGGATCATCGGTATCGCCATGCTCAACATGGGCAGTACCTTGCAGTCGAGCCCAATGGGCGCGGTGTTGCTGTTGATGGCGGCGGCGTCGTGGGCCTTCGGCTCGGTGTGGAGCCGCCATTTGCCGTTGCCCCAAGGCGCCATGGCCAGCGCCGCGGAAATGCTCGTGGCTGGCGTGGCGCTGCTGATCGTCAGCGCATTGTCTGGCGAGCACCTGCAGGCCATGCCGCCGTTGGAGGGCTGGCTGGCCCTGGCGTACCTCACGGTGTTCGGCTCGATCATCGCCTTCAACGCTTATATGTACCTGCTCAAGCACGTACGCCCGGCGGCGGCGACCAGTTATGCCTACGTGAACCCGGCCGTCGCCGTGTTGCTGGGGATTGTGTTCGTGGGTGAGAGCATCGGCCTGGAAGAAGCCCTGGCAATGCTGGTGATCATCAGCGCGGTGTTGCTGATCAGCCTGCCCCAATGGCGCAAGCCCAAACCCGAAATAAGGTAAACTGCCGCGCATTACGCCCTTGCGCTGAATTTTTCCTACGGTAACTACATGACTTTCGCCACCCTTGGCCTGATCGAACCCTTGCTGCGCGCCCTTGAGACGCTTGGCTACCAGACCCCGACGCCGGTGCAGGCGCAAGCCATTCCGGCAGTGCTGGCCGGTCGCGACCTGATGGCCGCGGCCCAGACCGGCACCGGCAAGACCGCAGGTTTCGCTTTGCCGCTGCTGCAACTGCTGACCATGGAAGGGCCGAAAGTCGCCGCCAACTCGGCGCGTGCGCTGATCCTGTGCCCCACCCGTGAACTGGCCGAGCAGGTTCATGCCAGCGTTGCCGAGTACGCCCAACACCTGCCGCTGACCACTTACGCGGTGTACGGCGGCGTGAGCATCAACCCGCAGATGATGAAGCTGCGCAAAGGCGTCGACATTCTGGTCGCCACCCCTGGCCGCCTGATCGACCTGTTCCGCCAGAACGCGCTGAAGCTCAACCAGCTGCAAACCCTGGTGCTGGATGAAGCCGACCGCATGCTCGACCTGGGCTTCTCCGAAGAGCTTGCCAACATTTATCGCATGCTGCCGAAAAAGCGCCAGACCCTGTTGTTCTCCGCGACCTTCTCCGATGACATTCGCCTGCTCGCCGGGCAGATGCTCAACGACCCGCTGAGCATCGAAGTCAGCCCACGCAACGTTGCCGCCAACACCGTCAAGCAGTGGGTGGTGCCGGTGGACAAGAAGCGTAAGCCGGAGCTGTTTGTGCACCTGATGCGCAAAGGCCGTTGGAAGCAAGTGCTGGTGTTCGCCAAGACCCGCAACGGCGTAGACGCCTTGGTGGACAAGTTGCAGGGCCTGGGGATCAACGCCGACGGCATCCATGGCGACAAACCTCAAGCCACCCGCCAACGCGCACTGGACCGCTTCAAGACCAGCGACGTGCAGATCCTGGTGGCCACCGACGTAGCGGCCCGTGGCCTTGATATCGAAGACCTGCCGCTGGTGGTCAACTTTGACCTGCCCATCGTGGCCGAGGACTACATCCACCGTATCGGCCGTACCGGGCGTGCGGGCAACACCGGTGAGGCGATTTCCCTGGTGTGCGCCGATGAGGTGAACATGCTCTCGGCCATCGAGATGCTGACCCGTCAGACCCTCACCCGCAAGATGGAACCGGAGTTCGAGCCGGAGCACCGCGTGCCGGACACCGATGCCAGCGGGCAGGTTGTGAAGAAACCGAAAAAGCCGAAGAAGCCGAAGGCGTCCGGCGGTGGCGGCAAGCGCAATCTGGGCAAGTGGGTGGACAGTGGGGACGTAGCCCCGGCTGAGCCGTCGATCAAGCCGGTGCGCAAGGTGCCGGTGTTTAATACTGGGCCGCGTAAGAAGAAGTGATTTTGCGCGGTGGCTGATGGCCTCATCGCAGGCAAGCCAGCTCCCACCTTTGAATTGTGAATACAGTCAAAGGTGGGAGCTGGCTTGCCTGCGATGGGGGCCTTGAATCCACCGCAGCGCTCAGCGGTTAAGCCACTCCACCATCCCCAGCCCAGCAGCCCGGCCACTGGCAAAACACCCGGTCAGCAAATACCCACCGGTCGGCGCTTCCCAATCGAGCATTTCCCCCGCACAAAACACCCCAGGCAACGGCTTGAGCATCAACCGCTCATCCAGCGCTTCAAACGGCACACCGCCTGCCGTGCTGATCGCCTCATCCATCGGCCGCGTTTTCACCAATGTCAGCGGCAACGCCTTGATATCCACTGCCAATTGCGCCGAATCGGTGAAGTGTCCAGCAGGCGTCAGCTCGCGCAACAACGCCGCTTTCACGCCATCCAACCCCAACTGACTGTGCAAATGCTTGCTCATCGACCGTGAGCCACGGGGCTTGGCCAATGCGGCCTGCACCTTGTCCAGCGGCTTGCTGGGCAGCAAATCGATATGCACCGTGGCCGCACCGTCGCGGTTGATCGCTTCACGAATTGGCGCTGACAAGGCGTAAATCAAGCTGCCTTCGATACCGGTGGCAGTGATCACGCATTCGCCCAGACGAGGCTTGTCATCCCCCAGGCCAATGGCGACGTTTTTCAACGGCGCGCCAGCGAATTTGCTGACCATCAACTCGCTCCATGCCGACACTTCAAACCCGCAGTTGCTCGGTTGCAGCCTCACATAGGGCAGGCCTTTGCCTTCAAACAGGTTGAGCCATGCGCCGTCGGAGCCCAATCGCGACCAGCTGCCGCCGCCCAGGGCCAGCAGCACGGCGTCGCTGTGGACAACTTTTCCGCCGTCCGGGCTGTGGATAAGTAAATCGCCCTCGTCATTCCAACCCGTCCAACGATGACGGGTGTGGATAACCACACCTTGCTCCCGCAGACGCTTGAGCCAGGCGCGCAACAGTGGCGCGGCTTTCATATCGGTAGGAAATACGCGGCCGGAGGTACCGACAAAGGTTTGAATACCCAGGCCATGAATCCATTCGCACAGCGCCTCGGCACCAAAGCTGCGCAGCAGTGGCGCCATGTGCGGCGCGCGTTCGGCGTAGCGCGACAGGAACGCCGGGTACGCCTCGGAGTGGGTGATGTTCATGCCGCCCACGCCTGCCAGCAGGAACTTGCGCCCCACCGACGGCATACCGTCGTACAGGTCCACGCGCACGCCAGCCTGGCTCAAGACTTCGGCGGCCATCAGCCCGGCGGGGCCGCCGCCGATAATGGAGACGTGGTGGGCAGAACTCTGAGGCATGGGCAGGGCTACGGTGATGTGAATAGGCCGAGCATTCTACCCGACCACGACGCCGCTGCCTGATCAAAAAACGTACACTTTCCTACAGGCCATGCGGTCAAACGCTTGTAGCCGCTTACGCTCAAGTTATCCACAGGCCGTTCCACAGGCATTGTGGGTAACGCTCACACTTCAATGACAGCCTGATGACGTCCATACCCGCTGTGCGCTGTGGTGCAGGATGCCGTGGCGGCGGGCGAGGGCAGGGCGGTCCTTGCTATAGCCGCCACCGATCACGCCCATCACCGGAATGTCGCGGCCCAGGCAGTGGCGCATCACGCTTTCATCACGGGCGGCGACGCCGGCGTCTGTCAGCTTGAGGTAACCAAGGGCGTCGTCCTTGTGCACATCCACGCCGGCGTCGTACAGCACCAGGTCCGGCTGGTAGAGCGGCAGCAGGTAGTTGAGCGCGTCATCCACCACCTTGAGGTAGTCGGCATCGCCCATACCCATGGGCAGCGGGATGTCCCAGTCGCTCTGGGCCTTGCGTGCCGGGAAGTTCTTTTCGCAGTGCAGCGACACGGTAATGGCGTCCGGTGTGTCGTGCAGGATGCGTGCGGTGCCGTCGCCCTGATGTACGTCGCAATCGAAGATCAACACGCGATTGACCCGGCCGCTGGCCAACAGGTAATGGCTGATCACCGCCAGGTCATTAAAAATGCAGAAACCCGCCGGATAATCGTAATGGGCATGGTGGGTGCCACCCGCCAAATGGCAGGCCAGGCCATGTTCGAGGGCCTGTTCGGCGGCCAGGATCGAGCCGCCCACCGCACGCACCGTGCGCCGGGCCAGGGCTTCGCTCCACGGCAGGCCAAGGCGGCGTTGGTCCTCGCGGGACAGTTCGCCGCTCATGTAGCGCTCGATATACCCAGGTTCATGGGCCAGGGCCAAAATGTCTGCCGGGCACAGCGGCGGGCGCAGCAATTGGCTGTCTTCGGTGAGGCCGCTGTCCACCAGGTGGTCACGCAACAGGCGAAACTTGTCCATGGGGAACCGGTGGTCCGCCGGGAACTCAGGGCTGTAGTCTTCGTGGTAGATCAATGGCAAGGGCATGGGATTTTCTGACGGGAACCTGCGACGGATCTTAACAGCGCTGTACACTCACGCACATGGCAAGGCAGGGGGACCCATGGAGCCGATACTGGAATTGGAAAGTGCACGCTTGGTGCTGCGCCAATGGCGCGACAGCGACCTGCCGGACTTTGCGCGCATGTGCGCCGACCCGCAGGTTATGCGTTACTTCCCGGCTCAATTGAGCCACTTGGAGAGCGCAGCGTTGATCGGCCGTATTCGCGGGCATTTTGCTGAATATGGCTTTGGGTTCTGGGCTTTGCAGCGCAAGGACACCGGTGAATTTATCGGCCTGACGGGCCTTGCGAATGTCAGCTTCGAAGCCGGCTTTACCCCTGCGGTGGAAATCGGCTGGCGCCTGGCCCGCGAACATTGGGGCCTGGGTTATGCCAGTGAGGCGGCCTGGACGGCGTTGCGCTGTGGTTTTGACCGCTTGCAACTGGACGAAATTCTGGCCTTCACCACTGAAGCCAATCTGCCCTCACAAAAAGTCATGCAGGCCATCGGTATGCATTACGATCCGCAGGCAGATTTTGAACACCCGAAAGTCGCAGCCGGTGACCCGCTGCGCCCGCATGTTTTGTACCGCATCACCCGCGCCCAATGGTTGGACACGCTGCACGGATAAGCAGCCCGGAATGCCCTATTGATTGTAGGAGTTGCTCTATGAGCCAAGTATTGGAAGATCTGGTGGACTTGCTGACCCTGGAGCCGATCGAGGAAAACCTCTTTCGCGGCCGCAGCCAGGACCTAGGCTTTCGCCAACTGTTCGGCGGCCAAGTGCTCGGCCAGTCGCTGTCGGCGGCCAGCCAGACCGTAGAAGAAGCGCGGCATGTGCATTCCCTGCACGGTTATTTCCTGCGCCCTGGCGATGCCGCGTTGCCGGTGGTGTATTCGGTGGACCGCGTGCGCGACGGTGGCAGTTTCAGCACGCGTCGTGTCACCGCGATTCAAAAGGGCAATCCGATCTTCACCTGCACGACCTCGTTCCAGTACGACGAACAAGGCTTCGAGCACCAGACCACCATGCCGGTGGTAGTGGGCCCGGAAAACCTGCCGTCGGAGCTGGAGCTGACCCAGCAACGTGCGCACCTGATCCCCGAGCACATGCGCGACAAGTTGCTGTGCCCCAAGCCCATTGAAGTGCGCCCGGTCACCGAAAAAGACCCGTTCAACCCGCAGCCGTCCGACCCGGTCAAGTACGTGTGGTTTCGTGCCGACGGTGCCTTGGCGGACACCCCGGCGCTGCATAAGTACCTGTTGGCCTACGCCTCGGACTTCGGCCTGTTGACCACCTCGTTGCTGCCCCATGGCAAGACCGTGTGGCAGAAAGACATGCAGGTCGCCAGTCTCGATCACGCGCTGTGGTTCCACGCCGACCTGCGTGCCGATGACTGGTTGCTGTACGCCATGGACAGCCCGTGGGCCGGCAACTCCCGGGGTTTCTCCCGGGGCAGCGTGTACAACCGCGCCGGGCAACTGGTGGCGTCGGTGACCCAGGAAGGTTTGATCCGCCATCGCAAGGATTGGGCATGAGCCTCTGCGACGTGAAGCACTGGGTGTTCGACATGGACGGCACCCTCACGGTGGCGGTGCATGATTTTGCGGCTATCCGCGTGGCGCTGCAGATCCCGCCTGAAGACGACATTCTCACGCACCTCGCGGCATTGCCGGCAGATGTCGCGCAGGCCAAACATGCCTGGTTGCTGGAGCATGAGCGCGAGCTGGCGCTGGGTTCCATAGCGGCCGAAGGTGCCGTTGAGCTGGTACGCGAATTGGCCGGGCGCGGTTATCGTTTGGGGATCCTGACCCGTAATGCGCGGGAACTGGCCCATATCACCCTGGAGGCGATAGGCCTGGCGGACTGCTTTGCCATTGAGGACGTGCTGGGGCGCGATGATGCGCCGCACAAGCCGGATCCCGGTGGGTTGCTGAAACTGGCGGCGGCTTGGGGCGTAGCACCCCGCGAAATGGTGATGGTGGGGGATTATCGCTTTGACCTGGATTGTGGCCGGGCAGCGGGCGCCAGGACGGTGTTGGTGAACTTGCCGGAGAACCCTTGGCCGGAATTGGCGGATTGGCATGCCGAGGATTGTGCGGCGCTGCGCCGAATGATCTAACCCGGGCGACAGAGAGCAAATGTGGGAGCTGGCTTGACCTGCGATAGCGGTGGGTCAGTTGACACTCTGTCAACTGACAGTCCGTCATCGCAGGCAAGCCAGCTCCCACATTTTTATTGGGTTTCTTCAGTGATTACTGCGTGAACAGTACCTTTTCTCCCTCTGGCGAGGTAAACATCTTGTCCCCGTCATGCCCCACCCCCGGCACTTCTACCAGCCGGTGGCCCAACTGCGGATGCCGCTGCTTGAGGTAGTCAAAATAGTTGTGGCCACGAAGCAGCCGATACGCACCCTGGGTTTCGGCCCCGCAGCTTTTATCCAATGCCGGGTGGTTGGGGTCGGTGTCCTGCTGGCCCAACAGGTAAGTGATGTCGCGTGAGACGTAGGCTTGTTCCAGTTGCTGGGTGCCTCGCTCATCCACGTAATCCGGCAGGTTTTGCATGCCGTATTTCCAGTCGTTGAAGCTTGGGCAACTGGCCGTATCGAACGGTACCGGCCGCTGCGGGCTGAAGTAGGCGTAGGACGATGGATTGGCCACCACGTACCGCAGGCTGATGCCTTCGGTTTGCAGCAACGGGTGGTCATGGCCGGTGAGGGCGAAGCGTTGGACAACCTGGCCGCCACCGGAATGCCCGGCGATCACGATTTCCTTCAGCGCCGGGAACAGCTTGCGGTTGCCCAGGTGCTTGATGATCTGGTCCAGAGCGCCATAAGAACTGACCTGCCCAGGCGCGGTGGAAGCTTCGCCAGCCATCCAGTCGTTGCCCTTCCAACGCAATACCTGATTGCCCAGATGGTTACGCTTCACGTCCGATTGATTCAGAAACTGCGGCGCGATCACCAGCGTAGTGCCGCCGACCCCGGCATGGGTGGCGGCGTCGATACCGCTTTGCAGATAGGTCTGCGCATTGCGCAGGCGGCCATGCACGATGATCAATGCGCGCGTGACCTTGGGCAGCGGCTGGCCCCAGTTTTGGCTCACGCCGAGGCTGAGGTCGCCGGCCTCCAGATGAAAGCGATCGGGGCTGACCACCTTGACGCCGTGTTCAGCCGCCAGGGTGCAACAGGACACGAGCACACCCAGCAGTAACCCCAACCGTTTGATCATTTAGAGACTCTTGGCCGCGAAGGTATCGCATTGAGTGATCTGGCCCTGGGCGAAGCCGGTCTTGAACCAGCGCACGCGCTGGGCCGATGTGCCGTGGGTGAACGAGTCGGGTACCACGCGCCCCTGGCCTTGTTGCTGCAAGCGGTCATCGCCGATGGCATTAGCTGCGTTCAGGGCCTCTTCGATATCACCGGGTTCCAGCCAGTTCAGGCGTTTTTGCGCATGGTTGGCCCACACGCCGGCAAAGCAATCGGCTTGCAGTTCCTGGCGAACCAGCAGGCCACCGTCGCCTTCCATCTGCCGACCCTGTTGGCGCGCTGCCTGGATCTTGGACGAGATGCCCAGCAACGTTTGTACGTGGTGCCCGATTTCGTGGGCGATCACGTAGGCCTGGGCGAAATCACCGGCGGCCTGGAAGCGTTGCGACATTTCCCGGAAAAAATCCAGGTCCAGGTACACCTGCTGGTCAGCCGGGCAGTAGAACGGGCCGCTGGCCGAGGTGGCGCCACCGCAGGCTGAGTTCACCCGGCCACGGAACAGGATCAGTTTCGGGTTCTTATAGGCCAGCCCATTTTCCTGGAACACTTGGCCCCAGGTGTCTTCGGTATCGCCCAGCACGGCGCGCACAAAGTCGGCTTGCTCATCGTTGGCTGGCGGCGCTTGACGCGGCTGGGTGCTGACCGACGGCGCCTGTTCCATCTGGCCGGTCAATTGGCCAAGAATCTGCATCGGGTCCTGGCCGGTCAGCCAGCCAATGCCGACGATCAGCACGATGGCCGTGAGGCTCAGGCCCTTGCCGCCGCCGAAGCGCATACCGCCACCGCCGCCGCCACTGTCGTTACGGGCATCCACCACGTTGTCGCTGCGTCGGCCTTTTTTCCATAGCATGGGAGCAATCCTCTGTGTGCTAACCGTGATTGATTATGGTCGGTATTAACGGCAATAGCCTTCGCCAGTGGCAACGATCAGGCAGTCTTTTTTATCCGCCAGCCACTTCAAACCGGTGGCGGCGCCATCGCCAGCGCGCAACAGCTGCGGGCCGTCGGGGCGGGTGAAGGCGATGCCGTCTTCAGCGGCCTCACCTTTGAAGGTGCCGGCGTCATCGGCGTCCAGGCCATATTGCATGGTGAGAAGGTAGTGGCCGCGGCCAATGCTGTCGTCCTTGGCGATGGTCAGGTGCAAGCCTTCGACGCCGACCCACTTGCCGACCCATTTATCGGTGGGCGGGGTCTCGGGCACCAGGGTCGCTTGCACGGAGGCGGGCGCGGGCTTGGGGGCTTCTTTCGGGGTTTTATCGCAGGCGGCGAGCAGGGCGAGGGCAGACAGGGCAAAGAGGATTTTTTTCATAGCGGCAAGGCCTTGGTTAAAAAGTGTGCAACGCCGGGGCGAGCGTGCAGCGTTGGACTCGGATCCATCGATTTAGTGCGCTGTTCGCCCGGTGTTTGGTTATGCTCTTGGGGCAGACTCCGGCCCGGCTGCTAGATTACCGGGTTGAGCGCGCCTTGGTTCAGCGCTCAGCGTCCCGCTCGCCACACAAGAGAATTCAATGACTGTCAGTACCCCGCTCTCCGGCGTCAACCATCCGTTCAAAGGCATCCTGCTGATTGTGCTGGCGACGTTCCTGTTCTCCAGCCACGACGCCTTGTCCAAATACCTGGCCGGGTTTTACCCGATCGTGATGGTGGTGTGGGCGCGGTACATGGTCCACACCTTGCTGATGGCCGGGATCTTCCTGCCGCAATCGGGCCTGCGCGTGTTGCGCAGCAAGCGGCCGGGCATGCAGGTGGTGCGGGCGTTATGCCTGTTGGGCACCAGCCTGTTCTTCACCACGGCGCTGCATTACATCCCGTTGGCCGAAGCTACAGCGGTGAACTTCCTGGCGCCGATCCTGGTGACGGCGCTGTCGGTGCCGTTGCTCGGTGAGCACGTGACCCGTGGCCAGTGGCTGGCGGTGATCTGCGGGTTTATCGGCGTGGTGATCATCATCCACCCCGGCGGCGAGCTGTTTACCCCGGCGGTATTGCTGCCGCTGTGCTCGGCGCTGTTCTTCTGCTTCTACCAGTTGCTCACGCGCATCCTCAGCCAATACGACAGCCCGACCACCAGCAACTTCTTCGCCGGCCTGTGCAACACCTTGGTGATGAGTGCGATGGTGCCGTTCTTCTGGCAAGTGCCGACGCTGTGGCACGCGGTGATGATGCTGGCGCTGGGCACCTGCGGGATGACCGCACACCTGATGCTCACCCAGGCGTTCCGCTTCGCGGCGCCGGCCTTGCTGGCGCCGTTTGGCTATTGTCAGATCGTGTTCGCGGGGTTGTTGGGCTGGCTGGTGTTCAGCCATACCCCCGATATGACCACGGTGGTGGGTATCGGGGTGATCTGCATGAGCGGGTTGGCCGCTGCCTGGCAGCAGCGGCGGCGTTAGTTAAACGTCTACCGTAGGGATCTTGCGCGGCGCCATGAAGTACATCCACACCAGTGCGATGAAGTACATCGCCGGGATCAGGGTGAACAACACCGTGTAGTTGTTGTTGGTCACCGTGAGGATATGGCCGACGATCTGGGTCATGAACATGCCGCCGATGGCCGCGCACATGCCGCCGAAGCCGAACACCGTGCTCATCATGTGCTTGGGCGTGTAGTCCATCACCAGGCTCCAGATGTTGGCGGTCCAGGCCTGGTGTGCGCCGATGGCCAGGGAGATGGCGAACACCGCGACCCACAGCTGGCTGGAGCCGGCCGCCATGATCACGCCGACGATGCAGCAGGCGAACAGCAACATCGACAACAGGCGTGCCTTGATCGAGTTCATCCCTCGGCCGATCAGGAATGACGACAGGATCCCACCGCCCACGCTGCCAAAGTCGGCGGTGAGGTAAATGATGATCAGCGGAATGCCCATCTGCGTCACGTTGATGCCCAGGTTGTATTGCTGGTTCAAGAACGGCGGGAGCCAATACAGGTAGAACCAGAACACCGGCGCGGTCAGCGAGTAGGCGAGGGCGAAGGCCCAGGTGCCACGCATGCGCAGGATGCGGCTGAACGGCACGCGGGGCTGTTCGGGCTCGACTTCCTGTTGCACGTAGTCCAGTTCCGATTGTTTAACGCTTGGGTGGTCTTCCGGGTTGTAGTACTTCAACCCCCAGAACACCAGCCAGATCGCACCCAGTGCCGACATGCACAGGAACGCCGCTTGCCAGCCCCACACGTGCAGGATCAACGGCAGCAGCATCGGCGTCATCATCGCGCCGACGTTGGTACCGGCGTTGAAGATGCCAGTGGCCACCGCACGTTCGCCCGCCGGGAACCACAAACGTGTGGTCTTGACGCAGGCGGGATAATTGGCGGCTTCGGTCAGCCCGAGGATAAACCGGCAAACCATAAAGCCCATCGCCGAAGTGGCCAACCCGTGGGCACCGGTGGCCAGGCTCCACAGCAGCACGGCGCAGAAGAACACGCGCTTGACGCCCACCCGGTCAATCAGGCGGCCTTGCAGCACAAAGCCGATGGCGTAGCCGACCTGGAACCAGAAGTTGATGTTGGCGTAGTCCATCGCCGTCCAGCTCATTTCCTTGGCCAGAATCGGTTGCATCACGCCCAGGGCGGCGCGGTCGATGTAGTTCAGGGTGGTGGCGAAAAACACCAGGGCCAGCATGCCCCAGCGCGTTTTACCCACGGCCAGGGCACCGCGGATCTTGTCGCCGATGCCGGCGTGCGGGTTGCCCGGGCGCGTGGCCAGGGCGGGATTTTGCAGAGGCATGAGGTCGTACCCGTTTTTTGAAATTCTTATGGTGTGTTCTGGGTCTTTGTTACATGAACGAATTGCCCGGTCGATGGTGCGCAGTGGTTAAAAAGTCGTCAATTCGCCAAAGGGGCATAGTGTTCGATAATCGCACCAAAAACTAACCGGTTCGTACATTTTAATTGCTGCCTGTAGGCTGGGGGCGAATAATTTGCCACAAACAACAATGGCCGGGAGTCTTCCATGCAACGTTCTATTGCCACTGTGTCCTTGAGCGGCACCCTGCCGGAAAAGCTTGAGGCTATCGCCGCCGCCGGGTTTGATGGGGTGGAAA
Source organism: Pseudomonas sp. PA-1-6B (assembly GCF_021609545.1). NCBI lineage: Bacteria > Pseudomonadati > Pseudomonadota > Gammaproteobacteria > Pseudomonadales > Pseudomonadaceae > Pseudomonas > Pseudomonas sp. PA-1-6B. Next base: position 27,084 of record NZ_WJZM01000049.1, on the reverse strand, counting down.
TCTTCGAGAACGACTTGTTGTATTACGACGGCAGCCCCCGGGAAGTCCGGCAGATGTGCGCCGACCTGGGCATTGCCATCACCCTGTTCCAACCGTTTCGCGACTTCGAAGGCTGCCGCCGCGATCGCCTGGCGCGCAACCTGGAGCGCGCCGAGCGCAAGTTTGACTTGATGCAGGAGCTGGGTACCGATCTGGTATTGGTGTGCAGCAATGCCTCGGCCGACAGCGTGGGCGACGAACGTATTCTGCTCGATGACCTGAGCCTGCTGGCCGAACACGCGGGCAAGCGCGGCTTGCGCATCGGCTATGAAGCGTTGGCCTGGGGCAAGCATGTGAACACTTGGCAGCAGGTGTGGAACCTGGTGCGCCAGGTCGATCACCCAAGCCTGGGCGTGTTGCTCGACAGCTTTCACACCTTGTCGCTCAAGGGCGACCCGAGCGGCATCGCGCAGATCCCCGGCGACAAGATTTTCTTCGTGCAAATGGCCGACGCGCCGATCCTGGCCATGGATGTGCTGGAGTGGAGCCGGCATTTCCGTTGCTTCCCAGGCCAGGGCGAATTTGACCTGGCGGGCTTTCTCGCGCCGATTATCAAAAGTGGCTACACCGGGCCCTTGTCCCTGGAAATTTTCAATGACGGTTTCCGCGCTGCGCCGACCCGCGCGAATGCGGCGGATGGCTTGCGGTCGCTGTTGTACCTGGAAGAAAAAACCCGCCAGCGCCTGGCGCAAGAAGCCCCCGCTGCGCCCGTGGATATCCTGTTTGAAACTCCGGCGGCCAGCGAATACGACGGTATCGAGTTTCTTGAATTTGCCGTGGACGAAAGCCTCGGCGCCAAGCTGACCCACTGGCTGGAGCGTCTGGGTTTCGCCAAGGCCGGTCAGCATCGCTCCAAGAATGTGAGCCTGTTGCGCCAGGGTGACATCAACCTGATCCTCAACTGCGAACCGTACTCCTTCGCCCACAACTTTTTCGAGGCCCACGGGCCATCCCTGTGCGCCACGGCAATTCGGGTCAAGGACAGTGCCAAGGCCCTGGAGCGGGCGGTGGCCTACAAGGGCCAGCCATATCGCGGCCTGGTCGGCCCCAACGAGCTGGAACTGGCTGCGGTGCGTGCGCCGGACGGCAGCCTGATCTACTTGGTGGACCCCAGCGAAGGCGGGCTGTACGACACCGATTTCAACCTGCAAACGGCTGCACCCGCCAGTGGCGGTTTGCTGCGCATTGACCATATGGCCATGGCGCTGCCGGCCGACAGCCTCGACAGTTGGGTGTTGTTCTACAAAAGCCTGCTGGATTTCGAAGCCGATGACGAAGTGGTCCTGCCCGACCCCTACGGCCTGGTGAAAAGCCGTGCGTTGCGCAGCCGTTGCAGTTCGATTCGCCTGCCGTTGAATATCTCCGAAAACCGCAACACGGCGATTTCCCACGCGCTCTCCAGCTATCGCGGTTCGGGCGTGCACCACATTGCCTTCGATTGCGCGGATATTTTTGCCGAGGTACGCCGGGCCAAAGAGGCCGGTGTGCCGTTGCTGGATATCCCGCTCAACTATTACGACGACCTGGCGGCACGCTTCGATTTCGACGATGAGTTCCTCAGTGAGTTGGCGTATTACAACGTGCTGTACGACCGCGACGCCCAGGGCGGTGAGTTGTTTCATGTGTACACCGAGGCGTTCGAGGGGCGCTTTTTCTTCGAGATCATCCAGCGCAAGAATGGTTATGCCGGCTACGGCGCGGCCAACGTGGCGGTGCGTCTGGCGGCGATGGCCAAGTCGCGCAGTGGGGCGGTACGCCAGGCTCGGCTATAACCGCAAGGCAGGTGCTTCCTTCGGGGGGCGCCGCGGCCCATAATCAGCGCCTGCACAACAATGGCCGTGAGCGCACCATGACCTCGAGTCCCGATCTCCCCGCGGTAGCTGACGCACCGCGCAAGAGTCGCAAGAACAATCCGGAAAAGACCCGGGAGAATATTCTCCAGGAAGCCATTGTCGAGTTTGTTCAACAGGGCCTGGCCGGCGCTCGCGTAGACGCCATCGCCGAGCGCATCCATACCTCCAAGCGCATGATCTATTACTACTTCGGCAGCAAGGAGCAGCTATACGTCGAGGTGCTGGAGAAGCTCTACGGTGATATCCGCAACACCGAAACGCGCATGAACCTCACCGCCCTGGAACCGCGTGAGGCGATTCGCCGGCTGGTGGAGTTCACCTTCGATCACCACGACCAGAACGTGGATTTCGTGCGCATCGTCAGCATCGAAAATATCCACAACGCCGAGTACGTCAAGCGCACCGACACCATCAAGGCGATGAACAGCAAAATCCTGGAAGGGTTGGGGGAGACCCTGCGCCGCGGGGCTGAGTTGGGGCTGTTTCGCGAAGGGCTGGAGCCGCTGGATGTGCACTTGCTGATCAACTCGTTCAGTTTCTACCGGGTGTCCAACCGGCACACGTTCAGCGAGATCTTCCAGATCGAGCTGTCGGATGAGGCGATCAAGCAACGCCATCGGGAAATGATTTGCGAGTCGGTGTTGCGCTACCTGCAAGCCTGAGAACACCCGTTTTCAAGGCTGAACCCAATCAATGTGGGAGCCGGGCTTGCCCGCGATAGCGGTCTGTCAGTGCCCCATAGGTTGACTGGCCCACCGCTATCGCCGGCAAGCCAGCTCCCACATTTTGATGGGGTTGCATCCCTAGATATTCATGCTCTGGAAGTGCGCCAGCATCCTGTCTGCATCCGCCACTTCGCCGCTGAACAACTCAAACGCCTTCACCGCCTGAAACACCGCCATATTGCCGCCGTCCAGGGTACGGCAACCCAAGGCGCGCGCGTCGCGCAGCAGTTGGGTTTCCAACGGGAAGTACACAATTTCCGCCACCCACAATTCAGCCCGTAATAACGCCGCAGGTACAGGCGTGCCGGGCAACTTGGCCATGCCCATCGGCGTGGTGTTCACCAGGCCATCGGCCTCGGCCATGGCGTTTTCCAGGTGGCTGCCGACTTGAGCGCGACCGACGCCGAACTGCTGGGCAAGGTTATCCACAAGGTCCTGGGCGCGAGTGCGGTCGACATCGAAGATGCTCAAGTGCTCCACGCCTTCTGCCAACAGTGCATGGGCCACTGCCGCGCCCGCGCCACCGGCGCCCATCTGCACCACGCGTTGGCGCGGTACGTTGTGCAAGTTGCGCCGAAAACCTTCGGCGAACCCCAGGCAGTCGGTGTTATGACCGATGCGTTTGCCACCCTTGAACACTACGGTGTTGACCGCACCAATGCCCCTGGCTTCATCGGAGAGCTCATCGAGCAAAGGCAGGATCGCCTGCTTGCACGGGTAGGTAATGTTCAGCCCGGTGAAGTGCATCAGCTCGGCGGCCCGTAGTAATTCCGGCAGGGCGTTGAGGTCCAGGTGCAGCGGCTCCAGGTCGATCAGGCGATACAGGTAGCGCAAGCCCTGGGCGTCGCCTTCCTGCTCGTGCAGTGCCGGTGTGCGTGAGGCCTGGATGCCGGCGCCGATCAGGCCAGCGAGAATGCGTGGTTTCATCACGTGCGTCCCTTCAGCGTCAGGCTGAAATGTTCCAGTGCCAGGTGGTAGCCATGGCTGCCAAACCCGGCCAGCACGGCCTGGGCGATCGGTGACACAAACGAGTGATGACGAAAGGCTTCACGGGCATGCACGTTGGATAAATGCACTTCGATCACCGGCACTTCACTGGCCACCAGGGCATCGCGGATCGCGACCGAAGTGTGAGTCCAGGCCGCCGGGTTGATCACAATACCCGCGCAGCGGTTGCGGGCGCCGTGGATCCAGTCGAGCAATTCGCCCTCGTGGTTGGTCTGGCGAAACTCGATCTTCAGCCCGAGCTTGTCGGCGCTGCGACCACACAAAGCGGCAATGTCGGCCAGGGTTTCATGGCCATAAGTGGCAGGCTCGCGAGTGCCGAGCAGGTTGAGATTGGGGCCGTTGAGCACCAGCACGATGGGCGGCATAAAGGCTTCTCCACAGTTCTTATTGGTTGTGGAGTCAAAATGTACTGGTTGGTTAATTTGGTCAATGGATGGCTGCGGATCTGTTCGGTGATCGAACGTTTAATCAATGCAATTGCTGGATCACCGGCTGATGTGCATTCGGTTGAAGTATTGCGCGAGGTTGCTGAACGACGAGGACTTTCGAGCATTGGCCGGGTCGTTCCAGTTGTTGGCATCCCTGGTTACAACCCGGCATTCACCGGGTTTTTTGTGGTTACTAATCTGTGAAACAGCTTCGGGAATAGGAGCCGGTTGTCGGGTGTGCAGAGGGAAATTGTTACCTGACGGAAAATAACCTAACGGATGGGTTACGATGAGAGTAGGTGCTTACAAAGGCTATGTCATTTCGGTGTTTATCAGGGATGAGCATTGTCCGCCCCATGTGCATGTCAGGGGCAAGGGATGGGATGCGCGGTTTCGTTTCAGTTTCCTGGATGGGGAAGTTGAGTTGTGGGATGTAGAGCCTGAACGGAGGCGGCCACCCATAGCACTTCTGAAGGAGATACGCGGGGCGATCATGCAGCGGCACTACTTGGCGCGGGCACGCAGGATTTGGTGGGAAAAACTGCAGACGGTTTGCCTGGAGAATCATTCCTGGAATTGGGACGCTGGTGAGTTGGTCCCAGGATTGGTCATTCGACACGGCGTCTATGTCATCGCCAGCGCCAGGCACGATGTCGTAGCGCAACGGACTATTTTGAATCTGGTAAGAGCGCCAGATTGCGTGGGGATTAATTTATGAAAATCATAAAAGCTAAAGTCACACCTTATGTACCTCTCACTGAAGCCGACGTTGACAAGGCAATCGCCCGAGGGCGCAGGTTGAAACGCCTGTACGCCAACGCCAGTAACGTACGTTATGAACACGACTGCCTCTCCATTGGCTTCTCCGATGGCAGCCGCGTGGTGTTGCCGGTGGCTGGCCTGCCGGAGTTCGAAGGGTTTTCAGCGAAGGATTTCCAGCAGTTGGAAGTGACTTTCGGAGGCAAGGCGATTAGCTGTGAAGCGCAGGACCTGGATGTTTCGATTACAGGGTTGATCGCTACAAGCCAGCCGCTGATGGACCTGGCAACCAGCCTGGTGGCATCGCGCAATGGTCGCAAAAGCAGCGCGGCCAAGACCGCAGCGGCCCGGGCCAATGGCAAGAAGGGGGGCCGGCCACGCAAGGAAGTACCGCAGCCCCCAGAGACAACAGACACTTGAATACCCAATAGGGGAACTGTAGGAGCGAGCAAGCTCGCTCCTACCCCGCAGGTTTATCGGCGGGTCAGCAACACACCCGACTCCATGTGGTGCGTCCACGGGAACTGGTCAAACATTGCACACTGGGTGATCCGGTGCGTGTCGTGCAGTTGCGCGATATTCGCCGCCAGCGTTTCCGGGTTGCAGGAGATGTACAGGATGTTGTCGAAGCGCCGGGTCAGCTCGCAGGTGTCCGGGTCCATGCCTGCGCGGGGCGGGTCGACGAAGACGCTACCGAATTCGTAGCTTTTCAGGTCGATGCCGTGCAGGCGGCGGAACGGGCGCACTTCGTTCAGGGCTTGGGTGAGCTCTTCGGCGGAGAGGCGCACCAGGGTGACGTTATCCACGCCATTTTCATCCAGGTTGCTCAGGGCCGCATTCACCGAGGTCTTGCTGATCTCGGTGGCCAGCACCTTGCGCACGCGGGTCGCCAGCGGCAGGGTGAAGTTGCCGTTGCCGCAGTACAGCTCCAGCAAATCGTCCGGGCGATCGCCCAGCGCTTCGTAGGCCCAGTTGAGCATCTTCTGGTTCACCGTGCCGTTGGGCTGGGTGAACGCGCCTTCGGGTTGGCGGTAGCTGAAGGTGCGCCCACCGACGTCGAGTTTCTCCACCACGTAGTCGTGGCCGATCACATCGCGCTTGCCCTTGGAGCGGCCGATGATGCTCACATTCAGCTCAGCGGCCAATGTGTTCGCTGCGGTGTGCCAATGTTCGTCCAGCGGGCGGTGATAACACAGGGTGATCATCGCGTCGCCGGCCAGGGTGGTGAGGAACTCCACCTGGAACAGCTTGTGGCTCAGTGCGGTGCTGGCTTGCCAGGCGGCCTTGAGTTGCGGCATCAACTGGTTGATGCGCTGGCTGGCGATGGGGAACTGTTCGATGAGGATCGGCGTGCGCTTGTCCTCCTGGGAGAACATCGCGTAGTGGCGCTCGCCGCCTTCGCGCCACAGGCGGAACTCCGCACGCAGGCGGAAGTGCTGCAGCGGCGAGTCGAAGACCTGCGGCTCGGGTGCATCGAACGGTGCCAGCAGGTCACGCAGGCGCGTGACCTTGTCTTGCAGTTGAACGGTGTAGCTTGCGGCGTCGAAAGTCATGCGTTGAACCAGCCCAGCTTGATCACAAACAGGATCGACAGGATCACCAGTGCCGGGTTCAGCTCACGGTAGCGGCCCGAAAGCAGCTTGATGGCGGTCCAGGCGATGAAACCGAAGGCGATGCCGTTGGCGATGGAGTAAGTGAAGGGCATCGCCAGGGCGGTGATCACCACCGGCGCTGCCACCGTAATGTCGTCCCAGTCGATTTCGGCCAGGCCTTGGCTCATCAGCACCGCCACAAACAGCAAGGCTGGCGCGGTGGCATAGGCCGGCACGCTGGCGGCCAATGGCGAGAAGAACAGCGCCAGCAAAAACAGGATCGCGACCACGACGGCGGTCAAGCCGGTACGGCCACCGGCGCTCACGCCTGCGGCCGATTCGATGTAGCTGGTGGTGGTCGAGGTGCCCAGCAGGGAACCGGCCATGGCAGCGGTACTGTCGGCGATCAGTGCACGGCCCATTTTCGGCATATGGCCGTCCTTGCCCATCAGGCCGGCGCGCTTGGCGACGCCGATCAGAGTGCCGGAGTTGTCGAACAGGTCAACGAACAGGAAGGCGAAGATCACGCTGACCAGGCCGATGTCCAGCGCGCCCTTGATATCCAGCTGCAGGAAGGTCGGCGCCAGGGACGGCGGTACCGAGGTCACACCGATAAAAGGTGTGAAGCCCAGGACGATGGAAGCGACGGTCACCGCCAGGATGCCGATCAGCACCGCGCCGCGTACGGCCAGGGCTTCCAGCGCGACGATCAGCACGAAACCCAGGGTCGCCAAAATCGGCGCCGGTTGTTTCAGGTCGCCCAGGCCAACCATGGTGGCCGGGTTGCTCACCACGATACCGGCGTTATGCAGGGCGATCAGCGCCAGGAACAGGCCGATGCCGGCGGCAATCGCCGAGCGCAGGGGCAGGGGGATGGCGTTGATGATCCACTCACGAATGCGGAAGATCGACAGCAGGAAAAACAGCACCGCCGAAATGAATACCGCGCCCAGCGCCACCTGCCAGGTGTGGCCCATGTGCAGGACCACGGTGTAGGTGAAGAAGGCGTTGAGGCCCATGCCCGGTGCCAGGGCAATCGGGTAGTTGGCGATCAGGCCCATCACGGTCGAACCAATGGCCGCCGCCAGGCAGGTGGCGACAAACACCGCGCCCTTGTCCATGCCGGTCTCGCCGAGGATGCTCGGGTTCACGAACAGGATGTAGGCCATGGCCAGGAAGGTGGTGATCCCCGCGAGAATCTCGGTGCGCACATTGGTGTTGTGGGCTTTGAGTTGAAACAGCTTTTCCAGCATGCCGGCTCCCTGTGACGCTAGTGTGCGTCGTGATTTGTTGACCTCTAAGTCAAAGCACAAACTGCGCCAAGCGCTTGTGGTTTCAGAGAGGATCGGAAAAAGCGGCGCATCATACCAGCAGCCGAGGCTGTATGGCGCATGGGCTTGAGGCATACTGCGCCGACGTTCAACAGCCGGTCATCGACAGCATGAAAAAAGCCAACCCGTGGAGTCTAGCTCTGATCGCCAGTATCAGCCTGTGGCTGGGCGCGGCACCGGCATGGGGCGCGGCTGCACCGGCCTTGAGCGAGGTACGGGTGTTCAAGGTGGAATCGGCCAACTGCAGCGAAGCGATCCCGGAGCGGGTCAACATCACTCAGATGTGCGAGCACCGCGGGCCCACCAAGGTCTCGGTGATGGAAGTCGGCCTGGGCAACAGCCCCATGGGCCGCTTCAACGGCGCAGAGTTGAATGGGCAACGCACAGCGGTGTGCCAGGTCGGCAACATCAGTGAGGCGTGCAACGGCGTGGGCACCCTGATGGGCTACATCTATGTGTTCGACCTGAACGTCCAGGCCCAGGGCTGGTTCGAATTCACCAATACCTCGATCAACCCGCCGCAAAACACCCTGAAAGCCCAGCTCAATATCCGCTGATCAATCATCTTGAACGCTCAAAACCCCGGGAAGTCGTACCCCTAAGACGGCGATTTTCCTGAACGCCGCGGACGTACACCAACCCGTGAGGTGTTTATGAGCGCGACCCCCAATGGCGCGGCGGCCCAGCCGTTCGTCGCCCACCCGATACGCCTGACACTCAACGGCCAGGATCGCCAACTGAACGTGTTGCCCTGGACCACCTTGCTGGACTTGCTGCGTGAACAGTTGGACCTGGTGGGCAGCAAAAAAGGCTGCGACCACGGCCAGTGCGGCGCCTGCACCGTGTTGCGTGACGGCAAACGCGTGAATGCCTGCCTGACCCTGGCCGTGATGTGCGACGGCGCCGAATTGACCACCATCGAAGGCCTGGCCGACGGCGACCAACTGCACCCCATGCAACAGGCCTTTATCCAGCACGACGCTTTCCAGTGCGGCTATTGCACCCCCGGCCAGATCTGTTCTGCCGTGGGCCTGGCCAATGAAGGCCGCGCCCACGACCGTGCGCAGATCCAGGAATTGATGAGCGGCAACCTGTGCCGCTGCGGCGCCTACAACAACATCCGCGATGCCATCGAAGACGCGCTGCCGGCCTGCCGCCGCCAGGGAGGTGAGTCATGAATCCCTTCCACTACAGCAGGCCGACCGATGTGCAGCAGGCCGTTCAGATGAGCAGCGCCGCCTCGCGCTTTATCGCCGGTGGCACCAACCTGCTGGACCTGATGAAGGAAAACATCAGCCATCCCGAGCACCTGATCGACATCACCGGCTTGCCGCTGCATGGCATTCAAGAGACCGCCGAGGGTGGCCTGCGTATCGGTGCGCTGGTGAGCAACGCAGACCTGGCCTGGCACCCACTCATTGAGCAGCGTTACCCGTTGCTGTCCCAGGCCATCCTCGCCGGGGCGTCCCCGCAGTTACGCAACATGGCCAGTACCGGCGGCAACCTGTTGCAGCGCACCCGTTGCTATTACTTCTACGACGCCGCGGTACCGTGCAACAAGCGCCAGCCCGGCAGCGGCTGCCCGGCGCGCAACGGTTTGAACCGTATCCATGCGATCCTCGGCGCCAGTGAACAGTGCGTGGCCACCCATCCATCGGACATGTGCGTGGCCCTGGCGGCGCTTGCGGCGCGGGTGCATGTAGAGGGACGTGGCGGTGCGCGGGTGATCGAGTTCGCCGACTTCCATCGCTTGCCAGGCGATGCGCCACAACGTGACAACCAATTGGCCGACGATGAGCTGATCACGGCCATTGAGCTGCCCGCCGATCACCTGGCCCGCCACAGCCATTACCTGAAGATCCGTGACCGTGCCTCCTATGCCTTCGCCTTGGTTTCGGTGGCCGCCGCCTTGGAACTGGACGGTGATGAAATCATTGACGCCCGCCTGGCCTTGGGCGGTGTGGCGCATAAACCCTGGCGTGACCGCGCAGTGGAAGCCTTGCTGATTGGCCGCACGGTCAGCCGCGAAACCTTCAGCGCCGCCGCCGACGCCCTGCTGCAAGACGCCGAACCGTTGGAACACAACGGCTTCAAGGTCAAGCTGGCCCGGCGCGCAATCATTCGTGCCCTGAGCGACGCCGCCGTCGCAGGAGAACAGCCATGAGCGCCATCGGTAAACCCATGGACCGTGTCGACGGTCTGCTCAAGGTCACCGGCCAAGCGCGCTACGCCGGTGAATTTCCCGACGACGGCCTGCTGCATGGCAGCGTGGTGTCGAGCACTATCGCCAAAGGCCGGGTGCTGCACATTGATGCGTCCAAGGCGTTGGCGTTGCCGGGTGTAGTGGACGTGATCCATCACCTCAACCGGCCGAAAATCGCCAGCTATGACGAGGCGTTCGCCGATGCCGATGCGGCCGATGGCTCGCCTTTTCGCCCGCTGTATAACGACCGCGTGCTCTACAGCGGCCAGCCCCTGGCCCTGGTGATTGCCGATAACCTCGAACTGGCGCGGCACGCCGGCTCGCTGGTGCAGATCGACTACGCGCCCGAAACCTTCGAAACCGACCTGCTCACCCAGCAAGCGGCGGCGCACCCGTCGCCCCAGACCCCGCCCGAACCGCGAGGCAACTTCGAAGCTGAATGGGCCGGTGCCGCAATTAGTCTGGACCTGCACTACAGCACGCCCATCGAGCATCACAACCCGATGGAGCCCCACGCCAGCACCGTGCTGTATCAGCCCGACGGCACTCTGCATATCCACGACAAGACCCAGGGCCCGCAGAACTGCCAGGCCTATGTGCAAAAAGTCTTCGGCCTGGACAAGCGCCAGGTGCGCATCTTCGCCGCTTTCGTCGGTGGCGCCTTCGGTTCGGGCCTGCGCCCGCAATACCAATTGCCGCTCGCGGTGATGGCGGCCATGGCGCTCAAACGCTCGGTGCGCGTCACCCTGACGCGCCAACAGATGTTCACCTTCGGCTATCGCCCGCGCACCTTGCAGCGTTTGCAGATGGGCGCCGCCGCCAATGGGCGCTTGCTGGCGTTGGGGCATACCGCGATTGGCCAGACGTCGCGCTTTGAGGATTTCAGCGAGCACGTGGTGGAGTGGAGCGGCATGCTCTATCACTGCGACAACGTGCAACTGACGTACAAGTTGGCGCCGTTGGATGTGTTTACCCCGCTGGACATGCGTGCCCCCGGCGCCGCACTAGGCGTGCTCGGCCTGGAGTGCGCCATGGACGAACTGGCGTGTGCCCTGGCCATCGACCCGGTGCAATTGCGCCTGATCAACTACGCCGAACGTAACCAGAACGAAGACAAACCCTGGTCGAGCAAGGCCCTGCGCGAATGCTACAGCGAGGGCGCTGAACGCTTCGGCTGGCACCAACGCAACCCCGAACCGCGCAGCATGCGTGACGGCCGCCAGTTGATCGGCTGGGGCATGGCCGGCGGCGTGTGGGAAGCCATGCAGATGAAAGCCAGCGCCAAGGCGCGCCTCGACGCGCAGGGCAAGCTCACCGTCAGCAGCGCCACCACCGACATTGGCACTGGCACCTACACGGTGATGACCCAGATCGCCTCCCAGGCCAGCGGCGTGGCCATGGCCGACGTGCGTTTTGTGCTGGGCGATTCGTCGTTGCCCACGGCGCCGTTGCAGGGCGGCTCGTTTACCGTGTCCTCGGTGGGTACGGCGGTGCAGCAAGCCTGTGAAGCGCTGAATGCCAAGTTGTTGCAGGTCGCCCGGCAGGCCTACCCGGTGTTCAAGGACGCCGAAGCCGTGCGGTTTGAAGAGGGCAAACTGCATGCCGGTGATGTGAGCGTGTCGTTGGCGCAACTGGTCAAGGACAGCGGTGAAGAGGTGCTGCAAGCACAGGTTGACAGCGAGCCGGACAAGAAGCGCCAGGGCTATGCCTGCGCGACCCATTCGGCGGTGTTTGTCGAGGTGCGGGTTGATGAGGACCTGGGCACCATCAAGGTCAGCCGTGTGGTCAGCGCCATTGCCGCGGGGCGCGTGGTCAACCCCAAGATGGCCCGCAGCCAGATCCTTGGCGGCGTGGTGTGGGGCATTGGCATGGCCCTGCATGAAGAGACCCAGGTCGACCATGAGCTGGGGCGTTACATGAACCACAGCCTGGCCGAGTACCACATCCCGGTGAACGCCGATATTGGCGAGATTGACGTGCTGTTTGTCGAAGAGCACGACGAGATCGTCAATGCGCTCGGGTCCAAGGGCGTGGGGGAAATCGGCATTGTCGGTGTGGCGGCGGCGGTGGCGAATGCGGTTTACCACGCCACCGGCAAACGGGTCCGGGAGTTTCCGATTACCTTGGATAAGGTGCTATAGCCCAAACCGTCAGACCAATGAAGTTCCAGTGTGGGAGCTGGCTTGCCTGCGATAGCGGTGTATCAGCCACCAGAAAGTTGCCTGATACACCGCTATCGCGGGCAAGCCCGGCTCCCACAGGGTATGGCGGTGAAGCCTATGGCTTGGGTTCTTCCACCGGCACATGCATGCGATCCCGGTTGGCCAGGGTCGGGAACAGCTTGATCCACACCCCGGTCACCACCAGCGTGCCAACCCCGCCCATCACCACCGCAGGCACGGTGCCAAACCAGTGGGCGGTAATCCCGGATTCGAATTCGCCCAATTGATTGGACGCACCGATAAACAGGCCATTGACCGCACTCACTCGCCCGCGCATTTCATCCGGGGTTTCCAACTGCACGAACGACGCACGGATCACCATGCTGATCATGTCTGCTGCGCCCAGTACCACCAGCACCGCCAGTGAAAACCAGAACGAAGTCGACAGGCCGAAGGCGATGGTTGCCACCCCGAACACGCCGACGGCGGTGAACATCACGCGTCCCACCTGGCGGTCTACCGAGAACCGCGCTAGCCACAGTGACATCAGCAATGCCCCCACGGCCGGGGCCGACCGCAGCAGGCCCAGGCCCCAGGCACCGGTCAGCAGGATGTCCTTGGCGAACACCGGCAACAGTGCGGTGGCGCCGCCCAGTAGCACGGCAAACAGGTCCAGGGAGATGGCGCCCAGAATGTCCGGGCGGCTGCGGATAAAGCGTATGCCGGCCAGCAGCGAGTCCAGGGTGGCCTTGGTTTTGTTCAGCGGGGTCTGGCGTGCGGGCAGGTTAAGGGTCAGCACGCAGGCGATCAGGTACAGCGCCACGGTGGGGCCGTACACCCACACACTGCCAAACGCATAAAGCAGGCCGCCCAGGGCCGGTGCGACGATGGTCGCCAGTTGCTGGGCCGATTGCGAAGCGGCCACAGCGCGGGGGAACAGCGCGCTGGGCACGATGCTGGGCAAGAGCGCCTGGGTGGTGGGCATTTCAAACGATCGCGCGGCGCCCAGCAGGAAGGCGAGGATAAAGATCATCTCGCGGGTCACGTTGCCGGTCAGGCCGCCGATGGCCAGGGACAAGGCGATCAGCGCCTGCAAGGTCTGGCAGATGGCAGCGACACGGCGGCGTTCATAGCGGTCGGCCACGTGCCCGGTGTGCAGCATGAACAGCACGCGCGGCACGAATTCCACCAGGCCGACCAGGCCCAGGTCCAAGACGTTGCCGGTCAGTTGGTAGAGGTTCCAGCCGATCGCCACGGTGAGCATCTGGAAGCCGCTGGCGGTAAAGATCCGCGCCAGCCAGAACGCGATGAAAGGGCGGTGGTGACGTAACAGCAACGCAGGTTCACTGGGCATCGGCAATCAGGTCGGCAACGGGAGAATGGCGAGATTAGCATCAAGCTGTAACAAATAGTTGCAAGAACTGAGCTGAGGCAAGCTGTCACGCGGCAAAAGACCACACAGTCCTACAGCAAAAATGGGACTACTCTTTCAACGATGCTTGATCCAGATCAAAACCTGCCCCGGGATTGTTCTGGCGGTCGAAAGGCCAGATTCCCCACGCGATGGGTAATAAAAGAAACGAATTGAAATTCGCCACACTCCATATCCGTGGGGGCAGTGGGTGCAGGCTCCCAGCCAGCAGCCGGTATTACCTGACAGAGGAAGACTTATGTTCGGTTTGGAGGCGCTAGATCTCGCCCGAATTCAATTCGCGTTCACCATCTCATTCCACATCCTGTTCCCGGCGATCACCATCGGCCTGGCCAGTTACCTTGCGGTGCTGGAGGGCTTGTGGCTCAAGACCCACAACGACACCTACCGTGACCTCTACCATTTCTGGTCGAAGATATTTGCCGTCAACTTCGGCATGGGTGTGGTATCGGGCCTGGTCATGGCGTACCAGTTCGGTACCAACTGGAGCCGCTTCTCGGACTTCGCCGGTGCCGTCACCGGGCCGTTGCTGACGTACGAAGTGCTCACGGCCTTCTTCCTCGAGGCCGGTTTCCTGGGCGTGATGTTGTTCGGCTGGAACAAGGTGGGGCGCAAGCTGCACTTCTTCGCCACGGTGATGGTGGCCGTGGGTACGTTGATCTCCACGTTCTGGATTCTTGCCTCCAACAGCTGGATGCAGACGCCCCAGGGCTTTGAAATCATCGATGGCCGCGTAATACCGACCGACTGGCTGGCGGTGATCTTCAACCCGTCGTTCCCCTACCGCCTGATGCACATGGCCACGGCTGCTTTCGTTGCCACGGCGTTCTTCGTCGGCTCGTCGGCGGCCTGGCATTTACTGCGCGGCAAGGACAACCCGGCGATCCGCAAAATGCTCTCGATGGCGATGTGGATGGCCCTGATCGTTGCGCCCATCCAGGCGGTGATCGGCGACTTCCACGGCCTCAATACCCTCAAGCATCAGCCGGCCAAGATCGCCGCGATTGAAGGCCACTGGGAAAATATCGGCAACGAGCCCACGCCGCTGATTTTGTTCGGTTGGCCGGACATGAAAGCCGAGAAAACCAAATACGCGGTCGAGATTCCGTACCTGGGCAGCCTGATCCTGACTCACTCCCTGGACAAGCAGGTGCCGGCGCTCAAGGAGTTCCCGCCTGAGGACCGTCCCAACTCCACCATTGTGTTCTGGTCGTTCCGGGTCATGGTCGGCCTGGGGTTCCTGATGATCTTCACCGGTCTGTTCAGCCTGTGGCTGCGCCGGGGCGACAAGATGTACACGTCCAAACCGTTCCTGTACCTGGCGCTGTGGATGGGCCCGTCTGGCCTGATTGCGATTCTTGCCGGTTGGTTCACCACCGAAATCGGTCGCCAGCCCTGGGTGGTCTACGGGTTGATGCGCACGGCGGATGCCTCCTCCGGGCATAGCCTGACGCAGATGACCATTACCCTGGTGTTGTTCGTGGTGGTGTACTTCGCGCTGTTCGGCGCGGGCCTGGGCTACATGATGCGCCTGGTGCGCAAAGGCCCCGTGACCCACGACAGTACCGAGCCAGCTGACGGTGGCCCCGGCCAGAAACGCACCCCCGCGCGTCCGTTGTCTGCTGCCGACGATGGCAGTGATAACGACCACGACCACATCCAGCACAAGGGGAATTGAGATGGGCATTGATCTTCCGCTGATCTGGGCCGTGATCATCATCTTCGGCATCATGATGTACGTGGTCATGGACGGCTTCGACCTGGGGATCGGCATTCTTTTCCCGTTTATTCCGGGAAAAGTCGACCGTGACGTGATGATGAACACCGTGGCGCCCGTGTGGGACGGCAACGAAACCTGGCTGGTACTCGGGGGCGCGGCGTTGTTCGGCGCGTTCCCGCTGGCCTATTCGGTGGTGTTGTCGGCGCTGTACCTGCCGCTGATCCTGATGCTGATCGGGCTGATCTTCCGCGGCGTAGCCTTTGAGTTCCGCTTCAAGGCCAAGGACCACAAGCGTCACCTGTGGGACAAGGCGTTTATTGGCGGCTCGCTGGCGGCGACCTTCTTCCAGGGGGTGGCGTTGGGCGCCTTTATCGACGGTATTCCGGTGGTGGATCGCCAGTTCGCCGGCGGTTCACTGGACTGGCTCACACCCTTCACGATGTTCTGCGGAGTGGCGCTGATCGTGGCGTATGCCTTGCTCGGCTGCACCTGGCTGATCATGAAGACCGAAGGCAAGTTGCAGGAGCAGATGCACAACCTGGCGCGGCCATTGGCCTTCGTGGTGTTGGCGGTGATCGGCATCGTCAGCATCTGGACGCCGCTGACCCACCCGGAAATCGCGTCGCGCTGGTTCACCTTGCCGAACCTGTTCTGGTTCCTGCCGGTGCCGATCCTGGTGCTGGTCACCATGTACGGGCTGATCCGCGCTGTGGCACGTAACGCGCACTACACGCCGTTCCTGTTGACGCTGGTGCTGATTTTCCTCGGCTACAGCGGGCTGGGGATCAGCCTGTGGCCGAACATCATCCCGCCGTCCGTGTCGATCTGGGATGCCGCCGCGCCGCCGCAAAGCCAGGGCTTCATGCTGGTGGGCACGCTGTTCATCATCCCGTTTATCCTGGGCTATACCTTCTGGAGCTACTACGTGTTCCGCGGCAAGGTCACCCACGAAGACGGCTATCACTAGGAGGGGTGAAACATGTCAAAACCTTCGTTGCACGAAATTGAACAGGCCGAGAAGCAGCCGTTGTGGCGGCGCCTGGGGTGGCTGGCGATGATCTGGACCGGCAGCGTGCTGGCCCTGTTCGTGGTGGCTAGCCTGATGCGCATGTTCATGAATGCGGCAGGCCTGAGCACCCATTGATGTTCCGCTGAGGTGTAGGAGCAAGCTCGCTCCTACGAAAAAGCCCTGCTTTTCTTGATCGAAAAGCAGGGCTTTTTATTTACGCGCCTTGAGGATGACGAACTTGGGCGTGGCCGCTACTTGCTCGACACCACGGAACAACCGCGCCAGCTTGCTGTGGTAGCCCAGGTGACGATTCCCGACGATATACAGGGCTCCGCCGACCACCAGCGCTTCGCGTGCCTGCTGGAACATGCGCCAGGCGAGGAAGTCGCCCACCACTTGTTGTTGGTGGAACGGTGGGTTGCACAGCACCACGTCCAGCGATTGCGCCTCCTGGCCGGCCAGGCCATCGTCGGCACGTACGCTGACGTCCCGTTCACCCAAGGCGGCTTGCCAGTTTTCGGCGGCCGATTGCACTGCCATATACGACTCATCCACCAAGGTGTAGTGCGCGTCGGGATTCTGCAGGGCGCTGGCAATCGCCAGTACGCCGTTGCCGCAGCCCAGGTCCGCCACGCGTGCACTGCCCAGGTTTTTTGGCAGGTGCGGCAGGAAGGCGCGGGTGCCGATGTCCAGGCCTTCGCGGCAAAACACGTTGGCGTGGTTACACAACTCGATGACCGGCGCATCCAGGGTATAACGGGTCGGGTAGGGCGAGACCGCTGCAGGGCGCTGCTCGACGCTGGCAATCAGCAACCGCGCCTTTTTGACCGCCAATGAGGCGTGCATGGGCCCGATGTAACGCTCCAGCAACTCGCCCGCAGCCCGTGGCAAATGCTTGACCATTGCGCCTGCGATCACCTCGGCGCCGGGCGCCAGTTGCCCTTGCAGGCGGATCAGTTGTTCTTCCAGCAACGCCAGGGTTTTCGGCACGCGGATCAACACGCGATCGAACGGCCCGGTCGCGAACTGGCTGGCCGGTATGAAGGGCACGGCATCAAAGGACTTGCCGTTGCGCACCAGGTTTTTTTCCAGGCCCTGAGCGGCGAGGAACGAGTCACCGCTGGAGGTCACTTGCACCTGGCCTTGAAGGCTGGCTGCCAAGGCGCCGAAGCTGTCATTGAGCACCAGCACGCGGGTGGCGGCAGTGGGCTGTTGCGCGGCGAGGTGGCTGAGCAGGTATTCGTCGGCGGCATCGAAGGCTTGCAGCGGATCATTGTGTTGCTCCGGCTGACGAATCAGGTCGAGCTGGGCGAAAGGGCTGTCAAGCAGGGGCATGGCTGGGCAAGGCTCTGGGTAATCGACGGACCTTCTGAGCGAACGGCGGGGCAACCGTGGAAAGCGCACCCTCAACACTCAGAATTGGCCGTAAATGTTACGTTTTTTTCAACGCGATGACATGCGGTGTTTTGTGTGGGCTAGAACAGCCCGGCTTTAGCGGCGCGCAACACCGCCTGGATTTTGTTATGCACGCCCAGTTTCTTGAAGGTACTGCTGATATGAAACCCCACCGTGCGCTCGGACAGGCAAAGAATCGCGGCAATCTCGGAGGCGGTCTTGCCCATCGCAGACCACTTGAGGATTTCTGTTTCCCGGGCAGTCAATTTGCTGGGCGCTTTGATGTCGGGTGCGTCGGCGTACTTCTGCGCGACGACCGCATGCATCGCATGGCAAAGCCACAACACCTGGCCGGCTTTTTCGTAAAGCTCTTCAGGGCTGACCTCGCCCTTGCTGCGAACCAGGGTCAGCATGCTGAATACACCCTGGAAGTCATGCACGGCTTGGGTCCAGCCTAAATGCACCCCGCATGACTGGGCCAACTCCCAAAGCTTGGGGGTGTTGGCAAAGGTTTTTGGCTCCCAGAGAATGGGCAGTACCGAGGTTTTACAGTGGGTTACAACGGGGTCTACATCGAAAAAGTGCGCTTGTTTATAAATGCTAAGCCATTCATTTGGGTAGTTATTGAATAGAATGGGTTCTGTTTGGGTACTGTGTGATTGGGAACTCATGGTAAAGGAGCAATATTCAAAACCTAGCTCATAGGTGTGGTTTATCACCATCTCAAACACACTGGTGATTTCACTCTCGCCGTCCAGCTTGGGCAGCCGGATATTATGCCAATTGACCATCTGTGACTCTCCATAGGTGTCTGTGTAACCTGGGTACGTCCTGATCCCCCAATGCAGCTCGAAAACAAGTGTAGGGCAAGTCCTGCAGAAGAGTCTGAAAAATATTTTACTTGCAGGATTTGTCTAGTTGGCCGGTTTTGTACAAGGTTTGGAGCTTTGTATAAGAGCGCTTGGCAGGTATCTTTTTTTCAATATTTTTAATGTCTTGAAGGTAGTATCAAAGTGATGTCTCTTTAAGTGCAGTTTCATCTAGTGAGGTATTCGGGGCGCGTTAATAGCCAAATAATTAGTGCCAGTGTGGAGCCCGTGGCTTGCCTCTTGGACTGGTTAAAAAACGCGCAGGCCAGCCGCGTGAACCTTGAGCGATTGCAAAGCCAGTACCAATCATCAGTGTTTGCGCGGTCTGTTTTGAGGGACACTAACGGCCTGTGCAAAACGGAGCCCCCCATGACGGCCAGTGCTGAGAAATTTACCCGCCAGACCCTGCTCGATGTGCAATCGCTGACCCCCAGCCTGTTCACCCTGCGCACCACCCGCGATGCCGGTTTTCGTTTTACCGCCGGCCAGTTCGTGCGCCTGGGCGTTACCAAGGCGGATGGCAGCACCGTCTGGCGTGCCTATTCCATCGTGTCTTCGCCGTTTGACGAGCATCTGGATTTCTTTTCCATCGTGGTCCCCGGTGGTGAGTTCACCAGTGAACTGAGCCGCCTGAAGGTGGGCGATACCTTGCTGGTCGAGCGCCAGGCCACCGGGTTTCTGACCCTCAACCGCTTTGTCGACGGGCGCGACCTGTGGTTGCTGGGAACCGGAACGGGCGTCGCGCCGTTCCTGTCGATCCTGCAGGACTTCGAAGTCTGGGAAAAATTCGAGCGTATCATCCTGGTGTACAGCGCCCGGGAAGCCAAGGAACTGGCCTACCAGTCGCTGATCGACACGCTGGGTGAGCGCGAGTACCTGGCCGAGTACGCCCACAAGCTCACCTACATTCCCATCGTCACCCGCGAGCAGCATCCGGGCGCGTTGAATGGGCGTATTACGGCCTTGATCGAAAATGGCGAATTGGAGCGGGCCGCCGGCGTGGAGCTGACGGCACAGGATTCGCGTGTACTGATTTGCGGCAACCCGCAGATGGTCGATGACACGCGCCAGTTGCTCAAGCAGCGGGACATGCAACTGAGCCTGAGCCGACGACCTGGCCAGGTGGCGGTAGAAAATTATTGGTAGAAAAAAGGCGCCTTGCGAGGCGCCTTTTTTGCATCCGCAGGTTAAAGCGGCTTGTTGTTCTGTGCCTTGAGCAGATCGCGGATCTCGCCCAGCAGCACTTCTTCCTTGCTTGGCGTCGGCGGCAGGCTTGGGGCCACGGCTTCTTCGCGCTTCAGACGGTTGATCGCCTTCACGCCCATGAAGATTGCAAACGCGACGATCACAAAGTCGATGATGCTCTGGATGAACTTGCCGTAAGCCAGCACAACAGCGGGTACATCACCCTGTGCTGCCTTGAGCGTGACGGCCAGATCGGCAAAGTCCACGCCACCGATCAGCAGGCCGATGGGAGGCATTATCACGTCGCCTACAAATGAGGAAACAATCTTGCCGAAGGCAGCACCGATGATGATACCGACGGCCATGTCGACCACATTACCTTTGACCGCGAAGGCCTTGAACTCACTGATCACGCCCATAGGTTATTCCTTGTTACAGTTGAGGAGGGTGGATGTCAGTGTAATTCAGTCGAACAGCGCTTGCTCGAAACAACTGTTAACACTGTCGGTTTTTATCGACACATCAAATCGCAAATAGTTTGCAAAGTGCCACTAGTCGCGCGCGAATTAGCCGCTATTTCAGCGGGTTACCAGATTTTTTTCTTAATCGGGCCTGTGGTGTTTTTCTATTTATCTTCTGACTCGCAGGTCACTAGCCTCTGGCAAGCACAACTGAATGTGCATTAAAAAAACCAGAGGAAACCTCGATGAACACTCCAATCAACCGCAGGCCCGTGTCGGCGCGACACGCGCTGGCACTGGTGACCGCCAGCCTGCTTTCCCTCTCCGTACAAGCCGCCAACCTGACCCGCGATAACGGGGCTAACGTCGGTGATAACCAGAACTCCCAGACCGCCGGTGCCAATGGCCCGGTGCTGCTGCAAGATGTGCAACTGATCCAGAAACTGCAACGCTTCGACCGCGAACGCATCCCAGAGCGCGTGGTGCACGCACGCGGCACGGGCGCCCATGGCACCTTCACCGTGACCGACAACCTCAGCGACCTGACCAAGGCCAAAGTGTTCGCCGCCGGTGAAACCACGCCAGTGTTCGTACGCTTCTCGGCCGTGGTGCATGGCAACCACTCCCCGGAAACCCTGCGTGACCCACGGGGCTTCGCCACCAAGTTCTATACCGCCGAAGGTAACTGGGACCTGGTCGGTAACAACTTCCCCACGTTCTTTATTCGGGATGCCATCAAGTTCCCGGACATGGTTCATGCCTTTAAACCGGACCCACGCACTAACCTGGACGATGACTCGCGCCGTTTCGACTTCTTCTCCCATGTTCCAGAGTCCACTCGTACACTGACCGAGTTGTACTCGGACTCCGGCACCCCTGCCAGTTACCGCGAAATGGACGGCAACGGCGTACATGCTTACAAGTTGATTAACGCCAAAGGCGAAGTGCACTACGTCAAGTTCCACTGGAAGAGCCAGCAGGGCATCAAGAACCTTGATCCCAAGCAAGTTACCGAGGTGCAGGGGCGTGACTACAGCCATATGACCAATGATCTGGTCACGCACATCAACAAGGGCGACTTCCCTAAGTGGGACCTGTATGTGCAGGTGCTCAAGCCTGAAGACCTGGCCAAGTTTGATTTCGACCCATTGGATGCCACCAAGATCTGGCCGAATGTGCCCGAGCGCAAAGTCGGGCAAATGGTGCTGAACCGCAACCCGGCCAATGTGTTCCAGGAAACCGAGCAAGTCGCGATGGCCCCGGCCAACCTGGTACCGGGTATCGAGCCGTCGGAAGACCGCTTGCTGCAGGGGCGCGTGTTCTCCTACGCCGATACGCAAATGTACCGCCTGGGCGCGAACGCCTTGCAGTTGCCGATCAACGCTCCACGGGTCACCGTCAACAACGGCAACCAGGACGGCGCGATGAACGTCGGCAAGACCACCACCGGCGTCAACTACCAGCCAAGCCGCCTGTTGCCCCGCGAAGAGCCGCAAGCCGCACGCTACAGCCAGTCGCCGCTGTCGGGCAGCACCCAGCAGGCCAAGATTCAACGTGAGCAGAACTTCAAGCAGGCCGGTGACCTGTACCGCTCCTACACCAAGAAAGAGCGCGAAGACTTGATCAACAACTTCGGCGGCTCATTGGCCACCACCGATGACGAGAGCAAGCACATCATCCTGTCGTTCCTCTACAAGGCGGATCCGGAATACGGCACCGGCGTGGCCAAGGTCGCCAAGGGCGACCTGGCTCGCGTAAAGGCGCTGGCGGAAAAACTGACTGACTGATTCGTTGGTTGCGGTCGGCGCCTTCACGGGCGTCGACCTTTGGCAGGAGAACACCCTATGCGTATCTCTATCGGTTTACTGATGGTCATGCTGGCCTTTGCCGCTCATGCCGAGTCCCCCGACCCGGTGGCGCTCAAGGCGCAGTTGCAGGACTACTATTTCGACGCCGCCCGTCGTGGCGACCTCGACATGCTCAACACCTTCATAGAGTCCGGCTACGGCCTCAATGCCCAGGATGACAAGGGCTACACCGCGTTGATCCTGGCTGCTTATCACGGCCAGGGCCCGTATGTGGAGCGCCTGCTGGATGCCGGCGCCGACGCCTGCGTCCAGGATAAACGCGGTAACACAGCGTTGATGGGCGCCATCTTCAAAGGCGAGCTGAAAATCGCCCAGCGCCTGTTGGCCACCGACTGCAACCCCGACCAGCGCAACGGCGCAGGGCAGACCGCTGCCATGTACGCCGGGTTGTTCAAGCGCGTCGAATTGTTGGGTGCGCTGCAAGCCAAAGGCGCAGACCTGAACGCCGAGGACCCCGTGGGTAACAGTGCTTCACGTTTAGCCAAGGGCGAAATCCGGACCCCAGCGTCGCGCTGAGCTATCATCGCGGTTTTTCGGTTGGAGGTTCTCACATGGCAAAGGCCAAGCGCATGTACGGCTGCACAGAGTGCGGCGCGACCTTTCCCAAATGGGCGGGCCAGTGCTCCGAATGCGGCGCGTGGAACACCCTGACTGAAACCATGATCGAGAGTGGCGGTGCCGCGGCCCCCACCGGCCGTGCCGGCTGGACTGGGCAACAGGCGCAGATCAAGACCCTGGCCGAAGTCAGCGTCGAAGAGATTCCGCGCTTTTCCACCGCCTCCGGCGAACTGGACCGGGTCTTGGGCGGTGGTCTGGTGGACGGCTCGGTGGTGCTGATCGGCGGTGACCCGGGCATCGGCAAGTCCACGATCCTGCTGCAAACCCTGTGCAGCATCGCCAGCCGCATGCCTGCGCTGTATGTCACCGGCGAAGAGTCCCAGCAGCAAGTGGCCATGCGTGCCCGACGACTGGGCTTGCCCCAGGACCAACTGCGGGTCATGACCGAAACCTGCATCGAAAGCATCATCGCCACGGCGCGCATCGAAAAGCCCAAGGTCATGGTTATCGACTCGATCCAGACGATTTTCACCGAACAACTGCAATCGGCCCCTGGTGGCGTGTCCCAGGTACGTGAAAGCGCGGCGCTGCTGGTGCGTTACGCCAAGCAGAGCGGCACGGCGATCTTCCTGGTCGGCCACGTGACCAAAGAAGGCGCACTGGCCGGGCCACGGGTGTTGGAACATATGGTCGACACCGTGTTGTATTTCGAAGGGGAGTCCGACGGTCGCCTGCGCCTGCTTCGGGCGGTGAAGAACCGTTTTGGCGCCGTCAACGAACTGGGTGTGTTCGCTATGACCGATCGGGGGCTGAAAGAAGTCTCGAACCCCTCGGCGATTTTTCTCACCCGCGCTCAGGAAGAAGTCCCGGGCAGTGTGGTGATGGCGACGTGGGAAGGCACCCGGCCGATGCTGGTGGAAGTCCAAGCGCTGGTGGATGACAGCCACTTGGCAAACCCACGACGGGTCACATTGGGCCTGGACCAGAACCGACTGGCGATGTTGCTGGCGGTGCTGCACCGACATGGCGGCATTCCGACCCACGATCAGGATGTGTTCCTTAACGTGGTGGGTGGGGTCAAGGTGCTGGAGACTGCGTCCGACCTGGCGTTGATGGCGGCGGTGATGTCCAGCCTGCGTAACCGGCCGTTGCCCCATGACTTGCTGGTGTTTGGCGAGGTGGGGTTGTCGGGCGAAGTGCGCCCGGTGCCGAGTGGGCAGGAGCGCTTGAAGGAAGCGGCCAAGCATGGTTTCAAACGGGCGATTGTGCCCAAGGGCAATGCGCCGAAGGAGGCGCCGCCGGGGTTACAGATCATTGCTGTGACGAGGCTGGAGCAGGCGCTGGATGCCCTGTTCGAATAATCCGCAACACTGCTGAACCCCTGTGGGAGCTGGCCTGCCTGCTCCCACATTTGATTGATGTGTGTTTTCAGATATCCAGCAGGGCGCCCAGCTCGCGCTCCAGTTCTTGCTCATCACCCAGGTTCAGC
Organism: Pseudomonas sp. PA-1-6B; assembly: GCF_021609545.1. Lineage (NCBI taxonomy): Bacteria > Pseudomonadati > Pseudomonadota > Gammaproteobacteria > Pseudomonadales > Pseudomonadaceae > Pseudomonas > Pseudomonas sp. PA-1-6B. The sequence continues at coordinate 2,998 of NZ_WJZM01000049.1, read as the reverse complement.
TCAACGAACCTACGCAAATGGCTGATCGAGTCCAGATCAATGTGTTTGCACACAAAGCCCAATTGACCCTGATCTTCATGGGTCAGCCGCGCTTGCATCTTTATATGCGTCTTCTGGTCCAGGCGTATGTCTACCTCAAAGGGCAGCGCTTTATTCCCCTTCCAGTTGTCAGGCCGTTCCACCAGCAATCCCTTGAGTGACAGATCCACCAGTTTTACCGGCCATTCGCTGCCGCTTTGCCGAAGTTCGGCCGTGGCATCAAAGGCGATCCGGCGAAAACGGCGACGTTCAGACGCATGCTCGGTCATGGTAAAGCCCTCTGTGAATGGGAGGAGTGTAGCCCGGGGCCATCAACGGGCGTTTATTTCGGCTTTTTTTAACGGTTGAAGGCTCTAGACCAACGTAGGGGGCTGGTCTTTGAGGCCAGTAGCGCTAAACTCGGGCTGGCTGTCCTTTCTGTCCACCCTGGCTGGAATATAAAAATGAAAAATAATAATAGCCTGCTACGCCACTTACCCTGGCTGGTGCTGGCAATTGTAGGAGCGTGCGCCCTGGGCGTAGTGGCCTTGCGCCGCGGCGAGGCGATCAACGCCTTGTGGATTGTGGTCGCTGCTGTGGCCATCTATCTGGTTGCGTACCGTTACTACAGTCTGTTCATCGCCAACAACGTGATGCAACTCGATCCCCGGCGGGCAACCCCTGCGGTGGTCAACAACGATGGTCTGGACTATGTGCCGACCAACAAACACATTCTTTTCGGTCACCACTTTGCGGCGATTGCCGGTGCAGGCCCGTTGGTCGGCCCGGTGCTGGCGGCGCAAATGGGCTATCTGCCCGGCACCCTCTGGCTGATTGCCGGGGTGGTGCTGGCCGGTGCGGTGCAAGACTTCATGGTCCTGTTCCTGTCCACTCGTCGCAACGGCCGTTCCCTGGGTGACATGGTTCGCGAAGAGATGGGCCGCATTCCGGGGACCATCGCGCTGTTCGGCTGCTTCCTGATCATGATCATCATCCTCGCGGTGTTGGCGCTGATCGTGGTCAAGGCCCTGGCCGAGAGCCCATGGGGCATCTTCACGGTGATGGCGACCATCCCGATCGCGATGTTCATGGGCATTTACATGCGCTACATCCGCCCGGGCCGCATCGGGGAAATCTCGATCATCGGCGTGCTGTTGCTGCTGGGTTCGATCTGGCTGGGCGGGCAGATTGCCGCTGATCCAGAGTGGGCCAAGGCGTTCACCTTCACCGGCATCCAGATCACCTGGATGTTGATCGGCTACGGCTTCGTGGCCGCTGTGCTGCCGGTGTGGCTGATTCTGGCGCCCCGCGACTACCTGTCGACGTTCCTGAAAATCGGCACCATCATCGCCCTGGCGATTGGCATCCTGGTCACCATGCCTGACCTGAAAATGCCGGCACTCACCCAGTTCATCGACGGCACTGGCCCGGTGTGGAAGGGCGGCCTGTTCCCGTTCCTGTTCATCACCATTGCCTGTGGCGCGGTCTCGGGCTTCCATGCGCTGATCTCCTCGGGCACCACGCCCAAACTGCTGGCCAGTGAAAGCCATGCCCGTTACATCGGTTACGGCGGCATGCTGATGGAGTCGTTCGTGGCCATCATGGCGATGGTTGCCGCTTCGGTGATCGAGCCTGGCGTGTACTTCGCCATGAACAGCCCGGCTGCCATTGTCGGCACCGACGTGGTCACCGTGGCGCAAACCGTCAGCAGTTGGGGCTTTGCAATTACCCCTGAGGCGTTGTCGGCCGTTGCCCACGATATCGGTGAAACCACCATCCTGGCCCGTGCCGGCGGTGCGCCGACCCTGGCGGTAGGTATCGCACAGATCCTGCACAGCGTGCTGCCAGGTGAAAACACCATGGCGTTCTGGTACCACTTTGCGATCCTGTTCGAAGCGCTGTTCATCCTTACGGCAGTGGATGCCGGTACCCGCGCCGGTCGTTTCATGCTGCAAGACCTGCTCGGTTCCTTCGTGCCTGCGCTCAAACGCACCGAGTCGTGGACTGCCAACCTGATTGCTACCGCAGGCTGCGTGGCGATGTGGGGTTACTTGCTGTACCAGGGCGTGATCGACCCGCTGGGTGGCATCAATACCTTGTGGCCGCTGTTCGGTATCTCCAACCAGATGCTGGCCGGTATCGCGCTGATGCTGGCGACCGTTGTGCTGATCAAAATGAAGCGTCAGCGCTACATCTGGGTGACCATGCTGCCGGCTGTCTGGCTGCTGATCTGCACCACCACCGCAGGCTTCATCAAGCTGTTCGACGCCAACCCGGCGATCGGCTTCCTGTCGCTGGCCAAGAAATACAGCGATGCCCTGGCTAACGGCCAGATCCTCGCGCCGGCCAAGAGCATCGACCAGATGCAGCACGTGATCTGGAACGCCTACACCAACGCAACGCTGACGGCGCTGTTCCTGTTCGTGGTGTTCAGCATCCTGTTCTATGCGCTCAAAGTCGGCGTCGCCGCCTGGGGCAACAAAGAGCGTACGGATAAAGAAGCCCCGTTCCAGGCTGTACCGGACGCATAACGAGGATTGCAGACATGTTCAATGACATCAGTCGCCTCGGTAAATACCTCGGTCAGGCCGCCCGCCTGATGGTCGGCATGCCCGACTACGACACCTACGTCGAGCATATGCAAACCAAACACCCGGACAAGCCGGTGATGGACTACAAGGCGTTCTTCCGGGAACGCCAGGAAGCCCGTTACGGCGGCAAGGGTGGGCCCAAGTGCTGCTGACCCGGTAACGCGGGCCAATGCGATACCCCTGTGGGAGCAGGGCTTTCTGTGGGAGCTGGCTTGCCTGCGATAGCATCACCTCGGACTGACGCAAACACCGAGTTGTCTGCATCGCAGGCAAGCTGATCTGGCCTAATGAAATTGGACACATCAATAGGGCGCTATGATGGCGCCCAAACCTGAGGTGTACAGATGATGCGAAAGTCCTATTCCAGTGAGGTCAAACTCAACGCTGCA
>NZ_WJZM01000048.1:0-41453 GCF_021609545.1 Pseudomonas sp. PA-1-6B | reverse complement strand
CAGTGAAACGATGCATCGCCGATGGTAGTGTGGGGTTTCCCCATGTGAGAGTAGGTCATCGTCAAGATTAAATTCCGAAACCCCAATTGCGAAAGCAGTTGGGGTTTTGTTTTGGGCGCTCGAAAATTCCAGCGCTTTCAGCAACATTAAATAAGCTGCCGTTGAGGGAATTCGATACAAAGTGTTTCTGCATTTTTGCTATGGTGCAGCACATTTTCACAAGGATTGATCTTTATCCGCAGGATGCGGCGTCGACCTTTTCCAACGAGATGCTGTAGAAATGCCTGAACCAATACCTATCAAAGATCACGAAAAAGAAAACCGTTTGGTCAACAAACGTTTGTTTGCCTGCGCATTGCTGGTAATTGGGATCACGTGCGCCTTGGTGGGGCGTATGTATTTTTTGCAAGTCGTGCAGTACGACTATCACTCCACAATTTCGGAAAACAACCGGGTCCACGTACTGCCCATCACACCGACTCGCGGCTTGATCTATGACCGTAATGGTGTGGTCCTGGCCGACAACCGCCCGAGTTACAACTTGACCATCACCCGTGAGCGCACAGCCGACCTCAAGGGTGAACTGGACGAAATCGTCAATCTGCTGCATCTGCCTGCCGAAGACCGTGCGGTGTTTGATAAGGCGCTCAAGCAGGCCCGCCACCCGTTTGTTCCCGTCACGTTGTTCTACGAGTTGACCGAAGAGCAGATCGCCGTTTTGGCCGTCAACGAGTTCCGTCTACCAGGGGTGGACGTGGAGCCACAGTTCGTTCGCCACTACCCCCTGGGCGCGCACTTTGCCCACTCCATTGGCTACGTCGGTCGTATTAACGAAAAGGAATCCAAGACCCTTGATTCGGTGGAGTACCGCGGTACCCAATCTATCGGCAAAACCGGAATCGAGCGTTTTTACGAGTCTGAACTGCATGGCCATGTCGGTTATGAAGAGGTAGAGACCAACGCACAGGGCCGTGTGCTGCGCGTGCTCAAGCACACCGATCCGATCCCTGGTAAAAACATCGTCCTGAGCCTCGACGTCAAGCTACAGGAAGCTGCCGAAGAGGCCTTGGGTGACCGTCGTGGTTCGGTGGTCGCCCTGGACCCGCAGACCGGTGAAGTACTGGCTATGGTCAGTAAACCGAGTTTCGATCCGAACTTGTTTGTCACAGGCATTAGCTTCAAGGAGTACGCTGCGCTACACGACTCCATTGACCGACCGCTGTTCAACCGCGTGCTACGCGGGCTCTATGCGCCGGGTTCAACCATCAAGCCGGAAGTGGCCATCGCCGGTCTCGACAGTGGCGTTGTTACTCCACAAACCCGAGTGTTCGACCCGGGTTACTATCAGTTGCCAGACTTTGACCATAAATACCGCAACTGGAACCACAGTGGTGACGGCTGGGTGGACATGGACGCGGCCATCATGCGTTCCAACGACACTTACTTCTACGATCTGGCCCATAAGCTCGGGATCGATCGCCTGCACGACTATCTGGCTGAGTTCGGCCTGGGTCAGAAAGTGTCCCTGGATATGTTCGAAGAGTCTGCCGGCTTAATGCCATCCCAGGCCTGGAAGCGTGCAACCCGACGCCAGCCGTGGTTCCCAGGCGAAACCGTGATCCTCGGTATTGGCCAAGGCTACATGCAAGTGACACCGCTGCAATTGGCCCAGGCCACGGCATTGATCGCCAATAAAGGCGTATGGAACCGACCGCACCTGGCCAAGACAATCAATGGTGTGCCACCGGTGGATGAGCACCCAATGCCCAACGTGATCCTCAAGGACCCGCGTGACTGGGAGCAGGTCAACCACGGCATGCAATTGGTGATGCACGATCCCCGCGGTATCGCCCGAGCGGCAGCGCAAGGCGCGCAATACCGCATCGCCGGCAAGAGTGGTACCGCCCAGGTGGTGGCGATCAAGCAGGGTGAGCGCTACAACCGCAACAAGACGTTGGAGCGGCATCGCGATAACGCCTTGTTCGTCGGTTTCGCGCCGGCCGAACACCCGAAAATCGTGATTTCAGTCATGATCGAAAACGGTGAGGCCGGCGGCCGTGTAGCCGGGCCTGTGGTGCGACAGATCATGGATGCTTGGCTGCTCGACCAGGAAGGCCATCTCAAGCCGCAATATGCAGCGCCGGCCAAGGCACCCGGCGACCCAAGGGTTTGACTCAAACCGCCCACTCATCCCAGCGCGCTACGCCGTCATAGGCCAGCCAGGGCACTTCATGGGCCGTCCAGATGTGCGAGGTGGCCCTGACGCCCGGATCATCATCCAGCGTCGCCACCCGGACGATCACGTGGGGCTGATGCCCACGTTCAGCGATCAGATGTGAGCCGCAGCGTGAGCAGAAATGTCTGAATTTGCCCGGCGAAGACTCAAAGGACGACAGCAGCTCCTCACCGAGTGTCCAGCGAAAATGTTCACGCATCACCCCGGCCGTGGCAACAAACGCGGCCGCGTGCGCCTTGCGGCAGCTTGCGCAGTGGCAGTGGCTGATGGGCATGTCCAGGCTGTCCACTTGATAGCGCACACCTTTGCACAAGCAACTTCCATTCAGTGGGTCAGTCATAACCTATGGCCAGGCAAGGAGGGGGTCATCATCATCGCGCACAACGCAAGGTTGCGCATTGATTGATGTCGCCTACTGTTCAATGAAGGAGGTGACTTATGCACGTATTAGATCGCATCGAACGTAAAGTCCTGCTCAATGCGTCACGTAAACAGGTCTGGGAGGCTCTCACGGAGGCCGAGCAATTTGGACGCTGGTTCGGTATCGCGCTTAAGGGTAAAACCTTTGTGGCTGGGGAAACCATCGAAGCGCCGATTACCTATCCAGGTTATGAACATGTCGTGTGGAAGGCCAGGGTCGAACGTATCCTGCCCCAAACGCTGTTTTCCTTCTGGTGGCATCCTTTCGCAGTGGAAGAGGGCGTCGACTATGACAAAGAGGCACCGACGCTGGTGGAGTTCACGATTGAAGATCGCGCCCCAGGCATCCTGTTGCGGGTCGTCGAGTCCGGTTTTGACAAGGTGCCCGAAGCGCGTCGTCAGAAAGCCTTCAAGATGAACTCCCGTGGCTGGGACGAGCAAATGAGCAATATCGAAAATTATCTGAGCAAGCCCCCAATAAGGTGATGGGGCACACCGGAGGGCAGTCTTCACTCCGCTAGGCAGACAGGCCGCTGACGGGCTCACAAAGCACGTTCAGCTCGATGCCTTTTCTTGATTTGCTGGCCTTCATGCACACAGCGGTCGGTGGTGGCGTTTGCACGGATGCCGAGTAGAATCACGCCCTGAAAGCGATTCCTGAGGTGCGGTACGGTGGATTTACAGCAGGGTTTTGTCCTGACCCGGCATTGGCGCGATACCCCAACCGGTACGGAGGTCAGCTTCTGGCTGGCCACCGACCAAGGGCCAAGGTGCATTCGCCTACCCGTGCAGACCTCGGTGGTGTTCATCCCAGAGGCCCATCGCAAGCCACTCGATTGGCTGCTCAAGGGGGAGCGCGATCTCGAGTTGCGGCCCTTGCAGCTATGCGACTTTCATCACCGTCCGGTTCTGGGCCTCTATGCCCGCCAGCACCGCCAGTTGATGGACATCGAGAAGCGCCTGCGCGCTGCCGGGGTCGATGTGTACGAAGGTGACGTGCGGCCGCCCGAGCGCTACATGATGGAGCGCTTTATCACCGCCCCGGTGTGGTTCGGCGGCACTGCGGATGCGAGCGGCACCTTGCTCGACGCGCAAATGAAGCCAGCCCCCGACTACCGTCCTCCCTTGAAGCTGGTGTCCTTGGACATCGAGACCACCGCCCAGGGCGATCTCTACTCCATCGCTCTTGAAGGCTGTGGCGAACGCCAGGTGTACATGCTCGGCCCGCCGAACAAAACCGACGCCGTGGATTTCAAGCTCAACTATTGCGACACCCGCGCTCAACTGATCGAACACCTCAACCAATGGCTGGCCACTTTCGACCCCGACGCGATCATCGGCTGGAACGTGGTGCAGTTCGACCTGCGCGTACTCCACGAACACGCCCAACGCCTGAACGTGCCGCTGTTGCTGGGACGTGGCGGTGAAGCCATGGCCTGGCGCGAACACGGCAGCCGCAATCACTACTTTGCGGCGGCGGCAGGAAGACTGATCATCGACGGTATCGAAGCGCTGCGTTCGGCGACTTGGAGTTTTGAATCCTTCAGCCTGGAAAACGTTGCGCAAACCCTGCTCGGCGAAGGCAAGGACATCTCCACGCCGTACCAGCGCATGGACGAAATCAACCGCATGTTTGCCGAGGACAAGCCTGCCCTGGCGCGCTACAACCTCAAGGACTGCGAACTGGTCACGCGGATTTTCGAAAAGACCGAGTTGCTCAAGTTCCTGCTGGAACGTGCCAGCGTCACCGGGTTGCCGGCCGACCGTAACGGCGGCTCCGTGGCCGCCTTCACCCACCTGTACATGCCGTTGATGCACCGCCAGGGTTTTGTAGCACCGAACCTGGGCGACAAACCGCCCCAAGCCAGCCCCGGCGGTTTTGTCATGGACTCGCGCCCAGGCCTCTATGAGTCGGTGCTGGTGCTGGACTATAAAAGCCTTTACCCGTCGATCATCCGCAGCTTCCTCATCGACCCGGTGGGCTTGATCGAAGGCCTCAAGCATCCCGACGACAGCGATTCGGTGGAAGGCTTTCGCGGAGCGCGCTTCTCCCGCACCCGGCATTGCCTGCCGTCCATTGTCACGCGGGTGTCCGAAGGCCGCGAAGAGGCCAAGCGCGAACGCAATGCGCCGTTGTCCCAGGCACTGAAGATCATCATGAACGCCTTTTACGGTGTGCTCGGCTCCAGCGGCTGCCGGTTCTTCGACACCCGGCTGGCGTCCTCGATTACCCTGCGTGGGCATCAGATCATGCGCCAGACCCGTGCACTGGTCGAGGCCCAAGGGTACGAGGTGATTTACGGTGACACCGACTCCACCTTCGTCTGGCTGGGCAGCGCGCACTCTGCGCAGGACGCCAATCGCATCGGCCTGGCGCTGGTGCAGCACGTCAACAACTGGTGGCGCGCGCACCTGAGCAACGAGTACGGCCTGCAAAGCGCCCTGGAACTGCAATACGAAACCCACTTCAGTCGCTTCCTGATGCCGACCATTCGTGGCGCCGAGGAGGGCAGCAAAAAGCGCTATGCCGGCCTGGTCGTGCGCGAAGATGGCAGCGAAGAAATGGTCTATAAAGGCCTGGAAACCGTGCGCAGCGACTGGTCGCCCCTGGCCCGGCAATTCCAGCAGGAACTCTACCAACGCATCTTCCATCGCCAACCCCATCAAGACTACATACGCGACTATGTGCGGCGTACCTTGAGCGGCGAATTCGATGAGTTGTTGATCTACCGCAAACGCCTGCGCCGGCCCTTGCACGACTACGAACGCAACGTCCCGCCCCACGTACGCGCCGCGCGCCTGGCAGACGAGTACAACGACCGCGTGGGCCGCCCGCGCCAGTATCAGCGTGGTGGCTGGATCAGCTACGTGATCAGCGTCAACGGCCCGGAACCGCTGGAAGTGCGGCGGGCACCCATCGACTACGACCACTACGTCACGCGCCAATTGCAGCCCGTGGCTGACGCAATCCTGCCGTTCGTGAATGACGATTTCGGTACCCTGGTAGGCGGGCAGATGGGGCTATTCTAGCTAATCGACCACAGGCTCGATATTGCCCATCGCTCAGGAGGAAACGCCCATGTACACCCTTTATGGCACCGACGAATCCGGCTCCTGCATGATCGAAATTGCCCTGCGGCGCTGCGCAGTGCCGTGGCATCGCGTGCAGGCCAGTTCCTGGCAGGACGGCGAGGGTAGCGACGCGCTTGCACGTATCAATCCACTCAAACAGATCCCCACCCTGGTCACTCCAAATGGCCAGGTACTGACCGAAAGCGCCGCGATCCTGATCCACTTGGGCCTGGAGTATCCCAAGGCCGAATTGCTGGCCGGCGATCGTGCGCAGATCCTGCGCGGCTTGCTGTATATCGCCGCCAACTGCTATTCGGCGATCGGCATCATCGACTACCCGCAACGCTGGTGGGGCAATGCCGATGAGGCGCAACAAGCGCAACTGGTCAGCGGCACACGGCGCTACCTGCGCCAGGCTTGGGTCGTGTTTGCCGATCAGTTTGCCGGCCAGCTGTTTACCCCGAGCAACGCGCCGAATGCACTGGGCATCATGGCGGCGGCGGTGTCGCGTTGGGACGACGCGCGTGAGGTGCTCGGCAACCTGGCGCCGGGCTTTGCGCAGAGCCTGGAGCGGGTAGACGCTGACCCTGTCGTGGCCCCCGTTTTTGCCCGGCATTGGCCGCAGTGGAAGGTCTCGTAACCGGAAGAAACAATGACCGAGCCACTGTCCAAGCCCTTGCGTAGCGGGCTTCCTGACCTACGCTTCTCAAAGTGGTGTAGGAATCATCCTTGAATTTGGCTGTCGCAGACATGAAACTCAAGAACCCTGCATGGAATTCAAAGGAGGTGCGCATGCTCATCCGGTCGCTGACCCTGGCTACCTTGATGGCTTTTACGGGGCCTTTGTTGGCCGCTGATGATAATCCGCTCAAGCAGGAATTGGGCAAGACGCGCCCACTGGTGGTCGTGGAGCTTGATGCTGGAAACCCGACACTGGCAACGCTGAAGAAACAACTGGAAGAGGCTGCCACCAAGCAGGCGTTCGAAGAGCGCAGCATGGTGTTCTACACCGTGAAGTTCGGCAGCATTGGTGCCGAAGGGGAGAAGTTCGCCAAGGATCCCAAAGACAGCAAAAAGCTCACGCCGCCTGAAACCAACGCACTGATCCGTGCCCTCAAGCTCGGCGTCGGCAGCGGCACCAAAGTGATTCTGATCGGCAAGGACGGCGAGAAGAAACTCGAGAAAACCGTGCCGCCGGACAGCCTTGACCTGAAGGAATTCTTCAGCGCCATCGACCAGATGCCGATGGCGGAAAAGGAGCTTGCCGCCCCTGCGGAACCGGAGCCTGTTGCAGCCGCTCCAGCCAAGGGCACCAAACCCGCCAAGCCCGGCAACAAAACCCCTAAGCCACTGGAGGATTGAACAGGCCCCCACCCACCGTTCTGGTGGGAAGCGGCCTCAGGCTTTCCACGGCTTGAGCCAAAGCCCCAGCCCCACCAACACCAGCGCGCCGGCCAGGCTACTTAACCCCAACTGCCACCCATCGTTGTGCAATGGATGCAGGGCCAGCGCCGCCACACCCAACAGAACCCCGCTCAAGCCCCACTGCAACGGCCAGCCCAGTTGGCCGAGCAGTTGCTGGCGGTGCATTAGCAACACGTTGGTCACCACCACGCCACCCAACGCCGCCAAGGCGATCCCCGGCAGGCCGAAACAATAGGGCAGCACCACCAGCAAAGCGGCGTTGACCAGGCTGCCCAGCAGTTCGCAGTTGAGTGGCAGGCGCGTGTCGCCGCTGGCATAGGCATAGCGGGCGAGCATGGCGTTCCAGGCGCCAAACACCAGTGGCGTGGCGAACCAGGCCAGCAGCGCCGGCAGTGGGCCGTCGACGCTCTGGGCGGGCATCAGCAGATGGATCAGCGTGGGGCTGGCGCCAATCAGGCCAAAGGCTGCAGGCAGGCTCAGCAGGGTCGCTGCATCCAGGCCGCGGCGCAGCAGGGCCAGGCGCTGTTGACCTTGCTCGCCGCTCATCATGCCCAGCAGCACTTGGTTGAGGCTCATCAGGGCGATCAATGGCAGGTTGATCAGCTTGCGTGCGAGGTTAACCCACGTAACAGCGCCTTCCCCCAGGAAACTGGCGATCAATCGTTCCAGTAGCGCCAGGCCCTGGCTGGCCACGTTGCTGGCCAACAACGGCCCGATGCGCCCCAGCAATTCGCGGCCGGCCAGAGGGTCGCCGGTGACCTGCCACGGCCGCCAGCCGAAAGACCAGACCGGCGCCAGCAACGGCAGGCACATCAAGACACTGCCAGCAAAAAAGCTCATGGCCAGTTCGGCACTGTCGCTGGAACTGCCGCGGATAAACAGGTACAGCACCGGTGGCAGATTGAACAGTAAAGAGCCCAGGCCTGGCAGGACAAAACGTTGGCGTGCCTGCAAGGGAATACTGAACAGCCCATGCATCACCAGGCCTGGCGCACAGGCGGCCAGCCAGCGCAGGTTGGCGGCGGCTTGTGCATGGGCCGCGGCGTCCAGGCCGGGCCCGATCAGGCGCACCCACAGCGGCGCGCCCAGCGCCAGTATGGCAAACAGCGCCAGGCCCACCCCCAGCAGGCGGGGGGACAGGCTGGCCAACCAAGCTTGCTGGCGGTGTGGGTCGCGTTGCTGATAGAGGGGCAGGGCCGCCGCTGCGAGCAAGCCGGCAGCCAGGGTCATGCGCAATGCTTCGGGCAAAAACACCGCCACCAGAAACCCGTCGCTGCGACTGCCCGCGCCCCAGGCCGCCACCAGTAGCCATTCTCGGGCAAAACCGGCCACCAACCCGGCGAGCGTCGCCAGGGTCAGCCAGAGCGTGCTGCCGAACATCAGTGAAACAGGGTGAACAGGCCCTTGCCACCCACCTTATAGTTCAGGTCATGGCAACGCTCGCCCATGATTTTGGCACCACTTCCGCCAATGATTTTGTAGGGCGCAACGGCTTTGGCCACCACGGTATTGGCGCTTATCACCGAACCATAGCCCAGGTGCGTGCCGAAGCCGATCAACGCACGGCTGCCGATCCAGACGTAGTCGTCGATGTAAGTCGGCCCGGAAATCGACCAGAACTCCGGCGCCTGCAAATCATGGCTGCCGGCGATGAGCAGAACATGCGACGCAATCGCCACATGGTTGCCGATCACCAGTCCGGCGCGGGCGTCCACTTGGCAATGCCAACCGATTACCGAATCGTCGCCGACCACCAAATTGTGCATGCCCAGCACTTCGGTGTTACGCCACAAGCTGGAGCCCTTGCCGATCTTCGCGCCACCCAGGCGCAGCCAGGCAATGCGCACATGGTGGCTGGGGATCTTGTTGATCAAGATGTTGTAGGCCATGTCCCAGGCACTGCGCCAGCGGTCTTTGACGGTTGCCCAGTTTTTGCCGTAACGGGGCAGTAACTCGGCCGCAAGGTCCTGTTTCATCCGGCGGAACAGGCGTCGGGCCACCGGGTGTTCAATCGCAGTTTCCAGGTCGATGGAGCTGATCCAGAACCGCTTGTTGTCGCCTTCGCCTTCTTCAAATACCACGTCGTTGGCCAGGCACCAGTCCAGCGCCTCTTCCAGGTCTGGCAGGCTTACGCCTAGTTCACTGGCCAGCATGGGGAGACGGTCGCGCAAGTCGGTGGAGTGAATCATCCGGTGCTTCATGGTCGGTTATCCTTTGGCGCAGTAGCAGGAACGGTGGCGGTAACGGTGGGGCGCAGGCGCACCTGTTGCAGGCTCATGCCCATCAACAGCCAGAACAGCGCGATCAGTACAAAGGTGAAGCTGAAATAGTGGTCGAAAATCCCCGTCAGCAGCGCCGCTAACACGCCACAGATGCACCCCAGCCACAGCGCATTGTCGGCGGTGACCTTGCGCACCTGGCCCAGGGGCCGCACTTCGCGCCACCACAACAGGGTGACGGTGATAAACAGCAGCATCCCTGGAATGCCGACCTTGTAGATGAAGTTCAGCCACAGGTTTGAGATCCCCAACAGATTGGTGCCGGGCACGGGCGGGTCGATCTTGAAGCCGATCCCCAGGGGGAAGGTCGCCATGGCGGCGGGGAACTTGGCGTACTCGTCAAAGCGGATTTCGGTACTGGCGTTGGTGGTCGAGAAGATGGTCATCAAGCGGTCCTGCAACGGCGGATAGAACATCACCAGCGCAACGGCGAACGCCGCCCCGATACCGATGATGCGTCCGCTGTTCGGCACGCGCTTGTAGGCCAGCCAGATCAACACCAGCGCCAGGGCCACGATGGCACCACGGGAAATACTCAGCAGCAGGCCGGCACACCCCAGCACCGCCACCGCCAGGCCCAGCGCCCGGCGCCAGCCGCTGCGGGTCCAGCCATAAAACAGCGCCAGGGGAATAAACAGCACCAGCACGCCACCGGTCAGGTTGGGGTGCACCCAGGGCGAGGCCATGCGTGTGTAGTTGGCAGAGAAAATATCCTTCACCGCTTCCGGGTGGGCGTATTTGAGGTCGGTGAGAATATCGATCATCGACATCGCGTTGCGCGTCTTCAGGAACATGAAGATCGACAGCAGCAGCATCGCCAGGTTACCCAGCAACAGGGCGACCACCACCTTGTCGCGGTCGGCATCGGTGCGTAGCAGCAGAGGCACGATAAACAGCATCGACAGGTTCATCAGCCAGCGCACCCAGTTCACCGGCCCGTTGCCTTCGGCATGGATGATCAACATGCCCCAGATAAACGGAATGGTGCTGAACAGCATCAGCCACATCAGCGCCCGCTCGGTCGGCCGCCACAGCATGAAACCACGGGTCTTGCCGATGAACGATTGCCAGAACACTCCGACCCAAGTCAGCCCCAGCACCGCCTCGCTGACGGTGGTGCGGATACCCAGTTGCAAGGTGGTGTAGGGAATACTGGTGGCCAGTACCGCGAAAATCAGCAAGCCCCACAGGGGAAAGCGGATCAGCGTCAAAGCCACGGCTACACCGGCCACGGCCAGCATGACCTTGATCGGCGACAGGGCCAATAGCAACCCGCCGAACACCAGGCCCAGCAGCAGACTGACGAATTTTCCTGGCAGCATTAGCGATCCAATTCCTTGAGCAAAGTGTCCAGGCGTGAGCGATAGGCCGGTTCGGCAAATTGCCGGGCCCAGGCGCGGTGTGTTTCGCCGTCTTGCGTGGCATCGGCGGCTGCCAGTTGTTGCATGACGTTTTGCAATTGCTCGGCATCATGGGGGGCGAAGCGCGGGGCGTTGGGCGGCGCGATTTCATCCAGGGCGCTGCCGCGTGCCACCGCGACCGGCGTGCCGACACTCAAGGCTTCCACCACTGGCAGGCCGAAGCCCTCGGCATAGGATGGCTGCCACAGGCACGCGGCATGGCGGTAGAGTGCTTGCAGTTGGCCGTCCGACAAACCGGTGCACCAATGCAGGCCCGGCAGGTCACCAAGTGCCGTCGGTACATCGCTGGCGTGGCCCACCAGGACCATGTCCGGCACGTCAGGGTTCAGCGCACGGCAGGCCTGCCATTGGCGCAGGAAGAACTCCATGTTCTTGCGCGGCTCCCGCGTGCCCACCACCAGCCAGTAACGTGTCGGCAGGTTGGTTGGCAGTGGCTCTGGCGCTGCATTCAATTCGGGCACTAGGTTGTTCAGCACGCGGAATTTGGCCCGGGCCCAGGGGAACAGGCGCGCGGCCTCATTGCAGGAAAACTGCGAAGGGCACCACACCCGATCAGCCTGCCACACCGACCAGGCAATCGAGGCCCCGTCGATCAGGCGGTAGGCCAGGGCCTTGAGCTTGGATCGATGGAAGTTGCGGTGGGTGAGCTGAAACAGGTCATGCAGCACCAGCACATAGCGGGTGCCAGCGGGTTTGCGGCACAGCGGCAAGCCCATATTGGCCGTGGCGATGTACAGGTCGATCTGCTGCTCGTGCAAAGCCTTGGGCAAGAAACCGCGCTCGAACCGCAGGCGCACTTGTGGGCGTTGCAGGCCGTCCAGCGGGCTGGCCCAGGCCGGGCAAACGGCAGTCTGGCGTTGTGGATGGTCCAGGGGCGCCTCGGTGAACAGCACCACCTCGGTGTTGCCGCGTGCGCGCAGGGCATCTTCCAGAGCCACGACCTGGCGGGCGATGCCCGAAGACGGCGCAACTGTGGCGGGGCGATAGTCCAGGGCTACACGCATGGCTGAGACTCCTTGGCGGTGAGCAAGCTGCGGTAGAGGTGCTCCAGTTCGTTAGCCGCCACCGCCCAGTCGTGGTAGTGACGCGCATAGTCGCGTGCGGCATCGGCCAGCCGCCCGGCCAGCGCCGGTTCATCCAGCAGGCGCACAACGGCGTCGGCCAGGGCCTCGGCGTTTTCGCCGGCCAGGTAATGCACCTGGGGCTGCACCGCCAACCCGGAGACACCCTGGGCCGTGCTGACCAGAGGCAAGCCGGCGGCCATCGCCTCCAGCACTTTGAGCTTGGAGCCGCCGCCATGGCGCAACGGGGCGACAAAACCGGCGCAGCGGCGCTGCAAGGCGCACAGGTCGGGAACAAAACCCAGCCACTCGATACGCTCATCTGGCCAACGCTCGCGCCAGTGTTCGGGTAAGCCATAGCCGACCACCGCCAGGCGCGCATTCGGGCACTGCAACCAGACCCTGGGGAAGATCTCTTCGAGCAGCCACTGCACGGCGTCCAGGTTCGGTGCATATTCGTAGTTGCCAACGAACAACAGGCGCTGGCTCTGCGCATCAGCGCTGACCTCGGCAAAGGCTCGGCTGTCCACCCCGTTGACCACCACGGTCACCGGCGTCGATGACAATGGCCGCATGGCCTGGGCGTCCGCCTCGGTCACGGCGACTACCTGGGCGGCGGTATCGAATGCCTTGCGTTCCCATTGTCGGCAGCGCCACTGGTCATACTGTACAAACGGTGCGGCCCACTTCGGGAAACGGTCGTAAGTGGCGCCGCCGAGGCTCGATTCCAGGTTGTGCTCGGTCAGCACAAAGTCGCGCCGTTGCTGCTGCAGGGTGCGCAGGAACGGCTGCAGGCTGTAGCTGTGTTCCACCTGAATCACGTCCCAGCGCTCGTTCAACAGTTGCGCAAACTGTGCCTGCAACGGTGCCGATAGGCCGTTGACCGTGGTCAACAGCGGCCAGGGGGCGAACACGCCACCGAGCAGGGTCAGCGGGTGTTTCAGTGGCCGGCGCGGTACGACGATCAAGCGTTCGAGCAACGGCTCCAAGGCCGCATGCACCGCGTCATCGGCCAGCGTTTTTGATTGCGCCAGCAGCGTGATGCGATGCCCGCGCTCACTCAAGGTGCGCAGCAAATGGTACTGCCGCGTTTTGCCGCCGCTGGTGGTCGGCCACGGCAGGTAGGGCACAATCCATAGGATTCTCATGTACAGCTCTCCATGCCCAGGGCTACCACACCAGTATCTGCAAACTTGGCTTCACCACCGGGCGAATACCGTTGTCGTCGCTCAGGGTTTGCCGGGCGCCGGTCAGCGGGTCCAGCAGTTCTGCGCGTTTGATGCTGGGCAGGCTGATGTTGCTGCCTTCGGCACTCCAATACATCAGCAGGTGTTTTCCGTCAGGGCGGGTCCAGGCCACGCTGTAGAAACTGTCTGGTACATCCTGCAACGGCGGCGTGTTGCCGGGTTTAAGCGTGGGGCCGGTGATCTCCAGGAAGCGGGCGAGGGCGGTGTATACCGGCTTGGGTTCGCCATCAAGGTTCAACAGGCCGTAATGCTGGTCGCGTGGCGAGGCGCGTTGGTCGAGGTCAGACAAGGCGAACAGAAAGATCTTCTGGTAGTCCTGGGAAGCCATCAAGGCCAGGCGGCGCAAGGTGTAATCGGCTTGCCCGTCGATACCGATCAGGTCCTGCATTTCCTTGGGGCCGGCATAGCTGGACCAGCCCCATTCAGTGGCCCATACCTGCTTGATCCCGGCACCGTGGAGCATCGAATTGAGTTGATCGCCGCGCAGCAGCACTTCGTTCTTGCCTGGCTCATCGGTTTCCGGGGTCATCGAATAAGGGTGATACGCCGCGACCATGCCCAGGCTTTGCACGCCCAGCGCGCCGAGGGCTTCAAACATCAGGGTTTTGCCACGGGGCGGCATCTGGCTGTAATACGCCATGCCGCCCATGACTTGCAGTTTGTCGGGCGCAGCAATGTTCAAGGCCTTGTGACTGGCCAACAACAACTGCGCGTATTCCTTGGCGTTGACTTTAGGGCGCCAGTTGTTCGGCAGGTTCTGTTCATTCCACACCTGCCAGGCATCGATATTCGGGTAGCGCTTGGCCAGGACGGCCAGGCGCATGGCGTAGATGTTGGCGTCCCGTGGCTGATACTGGTCTTGGAACGGCACGCCCTTGGGTGCGGTGGTGATAAAGGGCGCCGAGCCCACCAGGTAAAACACCGAGCGCAGTTTTTCGGCGGTCAGGGTGCGGTCTAGTTCGTCGAAGGTGCTCAGCTGATACTCGTCTTCCTTGGGTTCCAGGCGATCCCAGTGCAGGTCGACCCGCACCCATTGCAACCCTAGCTTTTTATATTGCTTGATCTGCTTGCGGTACTGCTCGGGTGTGAACCACAGGAAGTGCGCGTTCACGCCGAGGAAGTCCTTCCAGACTATGGTGCGCTCCGAGGCCAGGTTGACCGGCTGCGCATCAACTTTTTCACTCAACAGCAGGGCGCTACCGACGGCGATTGACAGCACCAGCGGCAGGTAGCACCACAGTGGGCGAACGGATGACAGGTTCATCGCAACGGTTCCTTACAAGCATCCCGAAATAATTCAGCAAACCGCTGGGCCGTGTTGGCCCACTGGCGTTGGCGGCCGATTTCTCCCGCCCGGTCGGCCCATTGCTGCGCCTGTTGCGGGTCGAGGATCAAGCGGTTCAAGGCGTTGCTCAAGGACGCTGTATCGCCCTGCTGATAGGTGATGCCATTGCCGCCGGCCACCTCTTCGGCAAAGGCGCGGGCGTTGGAGGTGATCACCCCGCGGCCGCATGCATTGGCCCACGACAGCGCGCCACTGGTGCCGCGCATCTGCCCCAGAAAACTGAGTTTTTTCGATTCGCGATAGGGCAGCACCATCACATGGTGCGCCTGGATCGTAGAAGGGATCTGCGCCGATGGCAGGTCCAGTTGCCAGTCCACCACATCCTCAAGATGCAGGGTGCTGATCTGCTCGCGCAGGCCATCGAGGTAATTGCCGGCGGGGTCAAACGTCATTTCCGGCGCGGTGCCACCGGCCAGGGTCAGGCGTACCTGGCCTCGGCATTGCGGGTGGGCGGCCAGTGATTGGGCCAGGGCCAGCAGCAAGTCCTCGATGCCCTTGCCACGGTAGATAAAGCCGAAATACAGCAGGCGCAGTGGCGCCAGTGGCGGCAAGGCCTGGGGCGCGATGGGCAGGTTGCCATGGGCAATCACCGCCACCTGTTGCGGGCGCAGGCCCATGCGCTGGCGCAGGCAGTCGCCGCCCAGGCGGGTGAGGGTGATCAGCCGGCGCATACCTTTGGCCAAGCGCCGTTCTTCGTGCAAGGTCAGCGGGTCGGCCAACAGCGCGGCCGCTTGGGGCAGCGGGTGGGGCAGGCGTTCAAGTAGCGTCAAGGGGAAAAACAGCTTGGCCCGGCGCCAGATCAGGCGCTCCGGGTCATGCACCGTGGCGGTCAACGGCAGGTGCGGTTGCGCCCGGCGCAGGTACTCCAGCGCCTGGAACTCACCGAAGCGTCCACCTCCCAGTTCAGCATGCACCAGGTCCACGCTGCGCCAGTCAAAGGCCTGCAGGCGCTTCAACTGTTCAGGCAGCTCCAGGCAGCCGGCGAGCGGGGTCACCACCTCCAGGCCCTGTTCGATCAACGCGTTGCGCAAGTGCGCGGCGTAATCGGCGATCCCGGTCTGCTCCGGTGGCAGCGGCGCCAGCAATGCGATACGCATCAGGCCGCCCCACGCCAGCTGTTGAGTCGCGCCAGCACCTTGGCCGGCACTTCGAAGCGGCGGCGGTTGAGGATCATGCCATCGACTTTGCCGAACGCAGTGGTCAGCAACGACACGGCATTTTCGATCGTCGGTACGGTGCTGGTGCGGGCCTCGATCACCAGCACGATCTGGTCGGCGCGGCGCAGCGTCAGGAACGCCTGCGGGTTGGAGGACAGCGCCGAGGCGTCCAGCAGTAATACTTCACCCGGCGTTGGCGCGTTCGCCCCATCGACCGAGACGCGATGGCCACGCTCCTCCAGCAAACGCTTGAGTTGCGAGGCGATAAAGGTCACACCCTCGCCATGGCGCGCCGAGGTCAGGCCCAGGGCGAAACCTTCGGCGGCGATGCGATCCAGGGGCAGCAGGCTGTACAAGCGATAAAGGCTGGCGGTGACGGCTGCCGGCGTTGCGTCCTGTACATCGGGAATGCTGCTCCACAGCGGCACATGGAACATCTCCTGCAAGCGGGTGCCATCGTGGATGCGCTGGTCCAGCAGGTACAGCACATAGATGGTCAGCAAGCCCACGGCCACGCCGGCGGGAATGGCGAACAACAGCATCAGCAGGCTCTTGGGAAACACGCGTGCCGGGTTGAGGGTGGCGTGTTCGATCAGGGCGATGTTGCTGATCTGGCTGTTGTCCAGTTCATGGTCGATTCGCGCCTGTTCAAGATTGTCCGAGTACAAGGCATAGCTCTTTTCGGCGGTGCGCAGTTGTTGGCTCAGGGTGTTGAGTTGCGGTTCATCGGTCATCGCCTGGTCACGCTGGGTGCGCAGTTCGGCAAGGGTCTTGTCGTAGTTCTCGATTTCCCCGGCCAGTTTGCGCTCTTGCAACTGGGCGTCGATCATTTGCTGTTTGACGTTGATCACCAGGCTGTTGGGCGCGGTGTTTTGCGAGCGTTCCAGGCGTGTGGCTTCCTGAGCACTGAGCGCTTCCATGTCGCGGATGTTCTGCTCGATCTGATTGACCTGCGGCGTACCCGGCAGGTAAGTGCGCAATAGCCGTGCCCGCTCCACTTGCAGCGCATTGAGCTGGCGCTTGAGGTCGAGCTGGGTGGGGTTGAGGCTCGTTTCGCGCA
This sequence comes from Pseudomonas sp. PA-1-6B, assembly GCF_021609545.1. Taxonomy (NCBI): domain Bacteria; kingdom Pseudomonadati; phylum Pseudomonadota; class Gammaproteobacteria; order Pseudomonadales; family Pseudomonadaceae; genus Pseudomonas; species Pseudomonas sp. PA-1-6B. The sequence continues at coordinate 24,730 of NZ_WJZM01000048.1, read as the reverse complement.
TCGTCACCACGTCTGCCGGCTGGCTCTTGATCTGCTGGCTGGCGTTGGCCAGGAGGCTGCGAATCCCTGAGATCTGGTTCTGAGCACTGACCTTGGCGTCGGTGACGCGGTCGATCTGGTTGGTCAGGTTCTTCAGGCGCGCATCGACACTGATCGAGTCGATCTGCTTCAAGCGGCCTTGCAGCTGATCTTTCAGGCTCTGGATATTCTCCGCCACCTTGGCGCGTTCGGTTTCATAGAAGGTGTGCAGGCTCTTGCGCCCAAGAATCCGCGCACGCTCTTCGAGGTAGGCGTTGACCCATTCCTCGACGATTTTTTGCGCCACCGCCGGGTCGTCCCAGGTGAAGGAAATCTCGATCACCGAAGAGCCCGGCTCGTGACCAGCGGTGAAGTTCTTCTCCAGTGAGGTCGCCAAGCGCTCCAGCGGGCTTTGTTTCTCGGCAAGGCCCACGAACTGCAGCACACTACGAATGCCATTGATGACTTCGCCAACGCCCTTTTTGATGTAGAACTTGGTCACCTTCCAGAAGCCTTGCGGCGGTTCGGCGGTCATCGCCATATAGCGCTCGGCAACGATGTGCACGATAGGCCGGCCCGTGAGCATTTTTTCTTCGTCGACAATCGGGTCGTGCTGGGTGCTTGGGGCAATCAGCGTCTGGCGATTGGCGGCTTCGATCGGCAAGGTGGTGTTGTCTCGCCCCGGCTTGACCAGCAAGCGTGCGTCCGACTCGTAGCGGGCCGGCAACAGGAAGGCACCCAGCACCGCGACGACGATTGTGGTGATCACGGCTAGTTTGAATTCGCGGCGGTAGATGAAAAACAGCCGCAGCAGGTCGCGAAGAGAGCGGATTTCGATCACAGGATCACTCCATTGCATATGGGGTTTACGAAAGGCGGGAACGCTTGGTTCGAGTGATACGAAGCCCGTTTCATAATCCTTGGCCTGCGTTGATGGTTGGGTTGTTGTAGATGGTGTTGCCGCTGTTTTTCACGTCGCTCTTGTTCAGGTCATAATTCAAGCCAATGCCAATCCCTTTGTTGATCGGAAACAGCTTTGTGAAATACATATCCACAGCCTCCACCGTCGCGCCGATGCCCGACTGCGGCACAAAGATCAAGTCGCCGCGCTGCAAGGCCACGCGCGGCTGATTGGGGTTGGTCAGCATGCTCTCCAGGCTGATGAAGTACGTCTTGTACTTGCCATCTGGCCCGGTGCGCAGCAAGGCCACGTTGGAGGCATCCGCCGAGGGCAATACACCACCGGAACTGAGCAGTGCCTGCTCGACGCTGACGTTGCCGGCCAGGTCGAAAAATGCCGGGTTAGGCACCGCACCGCCGATAAACACCTTGTTGCTCGGTGCGCTGGCGATGTTCACCGTCACCGCAGGTTCGCGGTAAATGCGCTTGTACTTCTCGGTGATTTCCTTGCCCAGGTCTTCGGGCGTGCGCAAGGCCGCCTTGACCCGGCCAATATTGGGCACCGAGATCACGCCGTCGGGGCGCACCACGAATACGGTCATGTCATCGGCTGCCGCCGGTTCCTGGGCATCACGCACGATACGCAGCGAGTCGCCGCTCTGGATCAGCACCTGCGGCGGCGGCAGGTCGGCCAGGGTCAGTGCCGCTTGATGACCTGCCTTGAGCGTATCGTTGTCAGGAAGCGGCACCCGCGCGGGGGTCGAACAGCCAGCCAGCCAGATTGAGGCGCTCAAGAGGCCGAGCAGGGTAAGACGGGAACGTCGGTTGATAGTCTTCATGACGGCTCAAGTCCAGTAGGTGGAAAACATGCCCAGGCGCCGTTTAAGCGCGTTGGGCAGGTGGCGTTCAAGGTGGCCGAGGCGGTAACCCAGCAATTTAAAGGCACTGCGCACCACCACTTCGGGGGCGCGGTACAGCGCGTTGGCCTCGCGCAATGCGTGCAGTTCGGCCAGCACATAACGTTTGCCTTCGCCGCCGGCGTCGCCAAACGCCTGGCGAATCCACGGCTCGCGGCCGTAGAACACACCGATATCGAAGTAGCGGCGAAACTCTTCCAGCAAGCGGTAATCGTGGGAGTGATAAACCTGCGCACTCGCGGCGTAGCGCACCTGGTAGCCGGCCAGCAGCATGCGCGCGGCTACATAGGCGTCTTCACTGCCAATCACATCCTGGGGGAAACCGCCCACCGCGCTCAGGGCGCTGCGTCGGTACACCGAAAATGAGTCGGAGCTGAAGCAGGTCTTGATGCCTAGTTGCGCTGCATCGTCCAGGCGCTTAGTGCGGCTGGCCGCCGGGTAATTGAAATGCCGCGACTGCGCGCCGAGCACGCCGGCACCGGGGTGCGGCAGCTGCCGTCCATAGGCCACGCCATTGAGCGGCTCCAGTTGCAGCTCGCTGATCAGGTTGGCGAAGGTCTCGGCGGTGGCGGGGATCGCGTCCTGGGTCATGACGATCAAGGCGTCGCCGCCCACCTGTTCACTGGCCCAGCGCCGGGTACCTCCGTGGTTGAAATCACGCGCATCGATCCGCTCCACGCGGGCGCCGAACTCGCGAAAGCGCGCCACGGTGGCATCGCTCGATGCGCTGTCGACCACCAGCATTTCGTCGGGTTGCAAGGTTTGCATGCGCAGCGCTGGCAACAGGCGATCCAGATGGCTGGCCGCGTTGCGGGTGGGGATGATCAATGACGTACGCATCAGGGCTTCACTTCAACCGGCGCGCGGCCGTAGATGTCGTCATAGCGCACGATGTCGTCTTCACCCAGGTACTCACCGCTCTGTACCTCGATCATCACCAGGTCGATGATGCCGGGGTTGGTCAGGCGGTGTTTGTGCCCGGCGGGAATGTAGGTGGACTCGTTCATGTTGAGCAGGATCTCGCGCTCGCCATTGGTGATCATCGCTGCGCCGCTGACCACCACCCAATGCTCGCTGCGGTGATGGTGCATCTGCAGGGATAGCGAACCTTTGGGCTTGACCACGATGCGCTTGATTTTGAACCGCGTGCTTTCTTCCAGCACCGTGTAGGTGCCCCACGGGCGGGTGACGGTGCGATGCAGGCTGAACGCCGGGTGATTCTGGCGCTTGAGTTCGGCAACGATATGCCGCACGTCCTGGCTGCGATGGGCGTCGGCAATCAGCAGGGCATCCGGGGTGTCGACGATGATCAGGTCGCGCACACCCACTGCACCGAGTACTCGTTTGGGCGAGTCGATATAGCAATTTTGCACGTCGTGCAGGATTGCCTCGCCATTGACCTGGTTGCCATTGTCGTCACTGGGCGTGAGTTGGCGCAGGGCTTCCCAGGAGCCGATATCGCTCCAGCCTATGTCGCAGGGCACGACCGCCACCTGGGCGGATTTTTCCATCAGCGCCACATCAATGGAGATATCCGGCGCGCTGGCGAAACCTTCAGGGCTCAGTTCGCGTTGGCGACTGCTGCTGTTTTGCAGGCTCTGGCTGTGCTCCAGTGCAGCCTTGGCCGCCTCTAGAACCGCCGGGGCGTGGCTGGCCAATTCTTCCAGCAGGGTGGCTGCCTTGAAGCAGAACATGCCGCCGTTCCACAGGTGCTTGCCGCCGTCCAGGTAGCCTTGGGCGGTGGCCAGGTCGGGCTTTTCGACAAAGCGCTGCACTCGAAACCCAGCGCCCAGTGCCGGCCCTTGTTCGATATAGCCAAAGCCGGTTTCTGCTCGGTCAGGCTGGATGCCAAAGGTCACCAGGTAACCGGCCTCGGCCAGTGCGCGGGCTTTTTCCACCGCCTGGGCAAAGGCGCCTTCATCGAGGACCAGATGATCGGCCGGCATCACCAGCAACTGCGCGTCTGCGCCAAAATGCTCTTGCACGTGCAAGGCGGCCACGGCGATGGCGGCGGCGGTGTTGCGGCCAAACGGCTCCAGCAGCAGGTCGAGGCCCAGGCGCTGGGTGTTCACCGCTCGGTAGTCGTCCAGGGTGCGAAACAGCAGGTCGCGGTTGGTCACGGTCAGGATGCTGTCGACGCCCGGCAAGTGACTGGCCCGCAGGAAGGTCTTCTGCAACAGGCTCTGGTCGTCGCGCATACGCATGAAGGGCTTGGGCATGTTCTGTCGCGAAACCGGCCACAGCCGCGTACCCGAACCACCGGAGATGATGCAGGGAATCAATCCGTTAAGTGGGTTCATCAATAGACTTCCTTGGTGGAAAGAACGGCCGGGACCGTCATGAAAACGATGTAAAGGTCCAGCCACACGGACCATTTGGCGATGTATTCAAGGTCGTACTCGACCCGCTTCTGAATCTTGAACAGCGTATCGGTCTCGCCGCGGTAACCGTTGATCTGCGCCCAGCCGGTAATGCCAGGCTTGACCCGATGGCGCGAACTGTATTCGCTGACCGCCTCCTCGAAAGGAATCCCGGCGGCCTTGGTGGCCGTGGCGTGAGGGCGCGGGCCGACCATCGACATATTGCCCAGCAGCACGTTGAACAGTTGTGGCAGCTCATCGATGCTGGTCTTGCGGATGATCCTTCCCACCCGGGTGATGCGCGGGTCCTGGCGCGTGGTCTGGTTTTCGGCGTTGAGGTCGGTCTGCTCGACGTACATCGAGCGGAACTTGAACACGCGGATCAGGTTGTCGTTGTAGCCAAAGCGCTTCTGGCGAAACAGCACCGGGCCCTTGGAATCGAGTTTGATCGCGATGGCGGTCACCAGCATCACCGGCGACAGCAGCAACAGACCGATGCTGGCCAGCAGCAGGTCTTCGCAACGCTTGATAAAGGGCGACCAGCCGCGCAGTGGCAACTGCGAGGTGTTGAACATCAGGATGCCGCCCACATCGGTGATACGGTTATGGCCGTAGCGCAAGGCGGCCATGTCCGGCACCAACATGACGTTCACCGACATCTGCCGCAGGCGTTTGACCAGCCCATTGATGCGCTGCTCGGCGGCCCAGGGCAGGGTGATCATCACCTGGTTGACCTGTTCGGAGCGGATCAGCTTTTCCAGGTCGCGGGTATTGCCCAGCAACGGCAAGCGGCTCAGTTCTTTGGGAATACGCTCGGTACGGTCGTCGATAAAACCGATGAGGCCGGAGCGGATATCACTGTTGCGCGACAGGTGTTCAGCCACATGCACGGCCGTATCGGTAAAGCCCAGGATCACGGTGCGCTGGAGGAATTTGCCGTTGTCCATCAAATGGCGATACAGGCGCAGCATCAGTATCCGCTCCAGGCCAAACAGCAACAGGCTCGCGCAAAACCAGAACGCCAGGTTGCGAGGGCTCAACTGCGGGAACAGAAGCAGGATCTGGTACATGAACAACAGGATGCAAAATGCCGAGACCCAGGCCACCAGCATCACACGAAAACGCAGGCGATTGCTGAACAGGTCATCGGAGTAAACCCCCAAGGCCTGGAACAAAATAATGGTCAGGATCGCAAAGAACGCCAGCAGGCCCAGATAGTGAGCGCGCATGTGCTCAGCGACGGGATCCGGGTAGAACAGCAGGATGATCGCCGGCGAGATTGCGGTCAGCCCGTGAAGCAGTTTTACGAAAACGACAAAAAACTCAACGAAACCGGTGCGAGTTAAAAACAGGCTATCAACCGACGACTTACCGCGCATAAATCAGATCCTCAATACACCACCAGAACGTTCCTATTCGTCTGCTCATCCATAAGGCATGTGTGCTTTACAAGTGGTGCAAATCGAACGACTTCTGTTGCTGGGTAATCCGTAATGTCTGTCTACGCGCAGGCATTTACTGGGTGATGGCTAAATAGTGGCTCCTTTGAGGATTTGTGTCAATGATTTGGCTTTTTGTCCTTTTTATTTGATGTTCCTCTCAAGGCCTCCATGTTATGACGGTTTGTTGACGTGTGTGGTGGGTATTTCAGAATAATCGAGAATCGATGATGGCTTTTTGGAGTGTAGGAATAAACGTAGGGATTTGCCTGCCAGCGACGAAAAGCTTTTTGATGGCGGTGCATGAGGAAGGGGCACAGCGAACCAGGGCCGGCGTACCGGCTCTGGTGGAGGAGAGGGGCAGCGCTTAGAAGTTGCCTTTGAGGCTCAGCGTAAGGTTACGCGGCTCCCCGTAGAGATTACCCCAGCCTGCTGTACCCACGGTCTGGTAGTAGTTTTTATCGAACAGGTTGTTGCCGTTGAGCGCCACCGTCCAGGTGTCGTCCACCTGATACGCCAGGCGCGCATTCCACAACGCATATCCGGCCTGTTCCAGCTTGATGGTTTGCAAGCGGTAGTTGCTGCTCTGGGCGTTGACCCCAGCGCCGACTGTCCATTTCGAGAGCGCACCGTCCAACTGGTAGTCGCCCCACAAGCGCAGCATATGCCGTGGTACGTAGGTGTTGGACACCGCGCCTTCGGCTGCGCTGTCGATGTTCTTCAGGTTTTTGGTTTGCGTGTAGGTATAGCCGCCGAACACTTGCAGGCGTTCAAGCAATTCGCCGCTCAGCTCGGCCTCGACCCCTTGGGCGCGAACTTTGCCCGTGTCGGTGTAGCAGTAGCCGTCGGAGGAGCTACCGCAGCGGGTCTCGAAATCGGTTTGGGCGGCGTTTTTTTCGATGGCGCGAAACACCGCCAGGGAGCTGTTCAGGCGCCCGTCAAACCATTCGCCCTTGATGCCCAACTCATAGTTCTCCCCCATTTTCGGCTTGAGGGCCGAACCGCTGACCGTGGCGTAGGAGCTTTGTGGCTGGAAGATATCGGCGTAGCTGGTGTACACCGAGAGGTTGTCATTGAGGTCATAGATCAACGCGGCAAACGGCGTGACCACCCCGGTTTCCTTGGTGCGTGCGTCCTGGTCGGCCCACTCGCCCCACGCCAGGTTCAGGGATTTGCGGCGGTTTTCGTACCAGCTCACGCGACTGCCCAGAACCAGCATCAGAGGCTCGGCCAGACGCAGGCGCAAGGTGGCGTAAGCGCCGTATTGGGTGGCGGTTTCGTTGACGGTGCCGCCACGGTACATGTTGGGCCAGAAGGTATCGTCGGCAGGTTCCGGGAAGTGGTGATTGGGGTTGAAAACGCTTTGGCGCTGGGGCAGGTTGCGGATCGCATAGACATCGTCTTGGGTACCACGACTGCCATTGGCGCCGAGGATCAACTCATGTTGCAGGCCAAAGGCTTCAAATTGACCATCGATATAGGCATCCAGGCCGTAGTCTTTGTGGTCGTAGTCCAGCAATGCTGCGTAGCTGGTGAGGGTGGGGGCCGGGTTGCCATAGTCCACGGTGCTTTCGCTGGCAGCGTATTTGATGTCTTGCAGGTTGCGGCTGTGTACGGCGCTGACTTTGAGTTTCCAGGCGTCATTGAAGTGGTGAGTCACATCGGCGAACAGCGTGGTGCGCTGGCTTTGCCAGTCGTTCCAGGCTTGGCCCAGGCAGGTGGAGCGGCTCAGACCGAGGCTTTTGCCGTCGCGGTAACGCGGCAGGCCACTCCAGCACGGCGTGGAATCGACATCCTCATAGCTGGCACCGAAGCCTAAAGTGGTGTCAGGGCTGATATCCATGTCCAGGGCCGCGTAAAACGCCTGGTCCTGGCGCTTTGCAAGGTCCATGTAGGAGCCGCGATTCTGTTGGCTGACCGATGCACGGCCACGCACCGTGCCGCTGTCGTTCAACGGGCCGCCGGTGTCGAACTCGGCGTGGTAGTTATCCCAGGTGCCCGCCGATAGGCCAAGGCTGGTGGTGGGCTTGTCCTGGGGCCGCTTGCGCACGAAGTTCACCGCACCACTGGCCGTGCCGGCACCCTTGAGCATGCCAGCAGCGCCTTTGAGGACTTCTACCCGATCATAGATCGCCATGTTCGCGCTGAAACTGTCGGCCTGTATGTAGTCCTTGCCAATGTCCAGCGGTACTCCATCGAACTGGTACTGGCCGAGCATCTTGAAGCCCCGGGAGTAGAAATACTTGCCGCCCATGGGCGATTCGTAGCTGGTGATCCCCGGGGTGCGCTCCAGCAATTGGTCGATGGTGGTGATGTTCTGGTCATCCATGAGTTTGCGGGTCATCACGCTCACCGATTGCGGCGTTTGTCGCAGGCTGTGTTCGCCCTTGCCGATGGTCACCGCGCCGGTGGTGTAGGAGCCGCTGCCTTCGGTAGTAGCGCCCAGGCGTTCGCCGGTAATGGTGGTGGCGCCCAGGTTCAGGGTCGAGTTGGCGGCCTGTTGGGGCAACAGTAACCAAGCGTTCGGACCCTGGCTTTGAGCTTGCAAGCCCTGGCCTTGAAGCAGTCGGCTCAGGGCCTGTTGTGTTTCCAGAGCGCCGCTCAGCCCAGCACTGCTTTTGCCGGCTACGCTGCCGGCGTCATACGACACGCTGATACCGGCCTGCCGCGCAAATTGATCAAGGGCGCCGGCCAGTGGGCCGGGGGCGATATTCCAAGTGCGCGCCTGGCGTTCGCCGCCGGGTGGCTGGGCACCTGCGCTATACGGCAGGGTACTGGCCGCCAGGCACGCGCCGAGGAGGGTCGCCTTGATGGCGTGCCTGAGAGGTAAACGCAGTGAGGGGAACGCTTGCATGACCGCGGGATGCTCCTGAAGGAAGTGGACAAACCGGCCTGTTGATCGGCCTTTCCTTACAGGTCGAATGGCAATGAGAATTCACCTCATTTATTTTTGGCCGGTCATACCCGAGCGGAGACTGTCACCCAGTAGCGGCTGCGGTAGGTCACATCAATCGCTAGCGATTGAGCCACCAACTTGAGCACCTGGTCGGTGTCGTCCAGTTGGTAAGTGCCCGAAACCCGCAACCCTGCCACGGCTTCGCTGCAACGTACCAACCCATTGCGATAGCGGCCCAGCTCGGCCAGGAAGTCGTCCAGGCGCATGTTGTGGGCGCTGATCACGCCGTCACTCCAGGCCCAGGGGTCCAGGCCGTTGTTGGGGGAAGGGCTAATGCCGCTGCGGTTGAACATCACCTGTTCCCCGGGCTTGATCACCTGGCGTGCGGCGCTGTCATGGCGATCGGCAAACACCGCCACCGCACCCTGTTGCACGGCCAGCAGGGTGCCTTGGGGTTCTTCGCGCACCAGCAAGCGCGTGCCGAGGGCGCGCAGGTAACCGTCGCGGGTATGCACCCATAGCGGGCGGTGGTCGGCGCCGGTATTGATCAATATTTCACCCTGGCGCAGGTTCACCAGCCGTTGTTCGGCGCTGGAGGTAATGTCGACGGCACTGGCGCTGTTGAGCTGGACTTTACTGCCATCCTCCAACGTTACCCAGCGCCGCTCGCCAGTGGCGGTGCGGTAGTCCGCCATCAAGGCGGGCAGGGGCGTGTAGTCGCGGCCCAGCCAGGCTAAACCTGCGGCGCCGGCAAACAGCCCGAGCAGTTTCAGGCTTTCACGACGGCTGATGTGCTGGCGTGCGCCGTCGAGTGCATGGCGACTGACATGCGCCGGCAAGTGGTTGAAATCGTCATTCAGGGTGGCGACCCGTTGCCAGGCTTGTTGATGCGCCTCGCTGGTGTGCAGCCACTGGTCAAAGGCCGCGGTGCTGGCGTCGTCGGCGGTGTTGTAGCGCAGCTTGATCATCCACTGGATGGCCTGGTCGACCAGGTGCGAGTCAGGAGTCGGCATAGCGCAACCGGTAACAGGCGTGCAGCGCCTTGGACAGATCGCGTTCCACCGTGGCCTTGGACACGCCCAGGCGCAAGGCGATCTGCGGGCAGGTCAGGCCGTCCAACTGGGCCAACAGGAACGCCTCGCGTACCCGCGGCTTGAGCTGGTCGAGCAAACGGTCAATGCGCTCCAGGCTGTCGAGGATCAGCCGCTTTGTTTCTTCGCTCGGCACCTCTACTTGCGGGAAGTGCGCCAGGCTCTCCAGGTAGGCGCGTTCCAGTTCGCGGCGCCGGTATTGGTCGATCATCAAGCTGCGCGCGATGCTGCTCAGATACGCGCGCGGCTGCTGCAAAGTCTGTTGCTGACGCGCGTTGAGCAGGCGCACGAAGGTGTCCTGCGCGAGGTCAGCGGCGCGCTCATGGCAGCCCGTGCGCCGGCTCAACCAGCCGCGCAGCCAGGAATGGTGGGCTTGGTAAAGCTGGCCGATGGCAGCAGGGTCCAGTGGGTGATCGCTCGACATGGTCATCCTGGCGCAGCAGGCTTAATTGATAATGTTTCGCATTCTAGACGTTGGTCGTGGCATTCAGCAATCACTCGGTTCGCTGCGTGAGCAATGTATCCAGCACAATTTTTTGTAGGGCCTGCAAACGCCGATTAATCTGGATTTTTTCCAGCGGACGGTTCAACCATGATCAGCCTTGTCACACTCGGTGTTTTTTCCGGCGCTGTGTTGCTGTTGTTGCTGTCACCGGGGCCGAACATGGCGTTTGTCATCAGTCAGGGCGTCACCCATGGCTGGCGCGGCGGCGTGGCCTCGGCCCTGGGCATTGGCGTGGCCGACCTGTTGCTGACAGCGTTGACCGCCATGGGGGTGACGGCGTTGGTCGCCAGTTGGCCACCGGCATTCGATCTGATCCGTTATGCCGGCGTGATTTACCTGCTGTGGCTGGTCTTCAAAACCTTGCAGAAACGCCCCGGCCTGGGCACCGCTCACGTCGGCCGCGTGGCGTTGGGCCGAGTGTTTCTGCAGGCCATGCTCAACAGCTTGCTCAACCCCAAGGCGTTGTTGTTTTTCATGGTGTTCCTGCCGCAGTTTGTGCGGCCCGAGGCGGGGCCTATCGCCTTGCAATTGATGGTGCTGGGCGGTGTGTTGACGTTGATCGCGAGCGTGTTTCATCTGCTGTTGGGCCTGTTTGGCGGAGCGCTCAGCCGCTTTTTCGCCAAACGCACAAAAAGCGCCTGGCTGCAGAAATGGGGCTTGGCGGCCGTGCTGATGGCGTTGGCTGTGCGCTTGGCGGTGATGTCACGTCCTGCCTGAAGCCACGCGGGAAGCCAAGCAAGTTTCTTTGTGGCGAGTGCCCGACAGCCGATGCTCATCTACCTGACACCCCATAATCCAAATGTGGGAGCTGGCTTGCCTGCGATTACGGCCTGACAGCCGACGCTTCTCTACCTGACACTCCACGATCCAATTGTGAGAGCGGGCTTGCTCGCGAAGGCGGCCTGACAGTCGACACAGCTATACCGTGTACATATCCATTCCTGCGGTAACGGCCACCTAGGGTTCCGCTCTGACAGCGGCTCACTTTTGAAAAAAAGCGCAAAAGTAAGCAAAACGCTCTTGCCCCGCCACTCGGCACCTCGCTTGCGTTCGGCCAGCGTGGTTTAACGGGGCGCCCAAGATCAAGAGCGACTCGCTTCGCATCGTGATTACTGTCGGCTACAGCTGGACGGCCGTTGAGCACCGAAATAATCAAAAGGAGTTTCGTACAGCGGTCTAGGACTTACCTCACGTTCAAGCGTTGAAACCGGTTCATTCCCACGGACCTTCCCAGTCGCTGCAAATTCAGCGACCGGACGTGAGAAATCCAAATTCACCCCAACCGCGCAGCCGCCCGCGCAACAATCTCCCCGCGCACTTTGCGTGACTCCACCGTGCGCTTGTTGGCTTCCTCCAGCACATGCCGGGGCGCTGTCTCCGGGTGGCCTGAGTCAAACGGTGGGGCCGGCGCGTATTCGATCTGCAGTTGCACCAGTTGCGCCGCCGCTTCGCTGTACAACTCCGCGGCCAAAGTCAGGGCAAAATCGATGCCGGCGGTGATCCCGCCGCCGGTAAACAGGTTGCCATCACGCACCACACGTTCCTGTACGGGGATGGCACCGAGCGGGGCGAGCAGGTGGTGGTAGGCCCAATGGGTGGTGGCCTTGCGACCGCGCAGCAACCCTGCCGCGCCCAGTACCAGTGAGCCGGTGCACACCGAGGTCATGTAGCGCACTGTCTGGGCCTGGGCCTTGAGGAAGTCCAGGGTTTGCGGGTCTTCCATCAATGGGCCCACACCCGCGCCGCCGGGTACGCAAAGCACATCCAGGTTCGGGCAGTCGGCGTAGGTCATGGTCGGCGTGAACACCAGGCCAGTGCTGGAGGTGATCGGCGCGAGGTCTTTCCACACCAGGTGCAGCTTCACGTCTGGCATCGAACCGAGGACATCATAGGGGCCGGTAAGGTCCAGTTGCTGGATGCCGGGGAACAACAGAAAGCCGATCTGCAAGGTCATGATTCAAGCTCCGAAAAGGAATGGACGTGCTCACTGTAGAAGCCTAGGCTTTGGCGAATACGCCATTGAGCCCACTAATCTCGCCAATCATGCCTAAAATTATTCATGTACTCGCGTTTGAGAATGCCCAGGTACTCGATGTCACCGGGCCTCTACAGGTATTCGCATCGGCTAACGATTTGGCGCGCCAGCATGGTTTGCCATTGCCCTACGCGGTCAACGTCATCGCCGCTCAGGCTGAGCCGGTGATGACGTCCTCCGGCCTGGCGCTGCTGGCTGAGCCGCTGCCCGCCATTGACCAGCCCTGCGACACCCTGGTGATCGCCGGTGGCTGGGGCGTGTACGGCGCTGCCGAGGACCCGGCGCTGGTGCAATGGGTGCGCGATAAATCCCATTACACCCGGCGCATGGCTTCGGTTTGCACCGGGGCTTTTCTGCTGGCCGCCAGTGGTTTGCTCGATGGCTGCCGCGTGGCCACGCACTGGACGCGCTGTGAAGAACTGGCGCGCAAGTTCCCTGCGCTCACGGTGGAGGCCAATCCGATTTTCATCCAGCAAGGTGCGGTGTGGACGTCTGCTGGTGTGACTGCCGGGATCGACCTGTGCCTGGCCCTGGTAGAGGATGACCTGGGGCGTGAGATTGCCCTGGAGGTGGCGCGCCACTTGGTGGTGTTCCTCAAGCGCCCTGGCGGTCAGTCGCAATTCAGCGTGACGTTATCCCTGCAAAAGAGCGACAGCCGTTTTGCCGAGCTGCATGCCTGGATCGCCGATCACCTGACGCTGGATCTGAGCATCGCCACCCTGGCGGCCCAGGCTGGCATGAGCGAGCGCAGCTTTGTACGCCACTACCGCACCGAGACTGGCCAAACCCCGGCGCGGGCTGTGGAACTGATTCGCGTCGAAAACGCACGCCGGCAACTGGCAGATAGCACAACCTCCATCAAGCGTATCGCCATGCAATGTGGTTTTGGCTGTGAAGAGACTTTGCGCCGCAGCTTTCTAAGGGCTTTGTCGGTGACGCCCCAGGCTTATCGAGAGCGTTTTTCACCGCTCCAGTAGTTCCAGCAAAGCTTGAAGCGTGACCTGAGGCGCTTCCTGGAAAACGTTATGACCCACGCCGGGCAACACCTGGCGGCGATAAAAACCGCTGAAGTGCTCCACGTCATCATCCTCCAGCGACGGTGGGCCCACGCCATCGTCGGCCCCGCACAGCGAAATGCTCGGTACTGATATCGGCGGTTGCGGCACCAGCGCCTGCTCGATGTATTCCAGCGCGGGATCACCCGGCGCATACATGAAGCGATGGCGATAGGAGTGAATCACCACCTCGACAAAATCCGGGTTATCAAACGACGGCGCGGTCAGGGCGTAGCGGCTTGGCCCTTCGGCCCAGGACGGTGACCACAGCGTCCAGAGCAATTGGCAGAGTTCACGCCGGTTGGCCGTCAACCCGTCGACCCCGCGCTGGGTGTGAAAGTAGTACTGATACCAGAGCCGGTGCTCTGTCTCAGGTGGCCTGGGCTTGAGCGACTGGCTGATGGCCTGGATGTTGTAGCCATCGCCGGTCACCAGGCCGCGCACCCGCTGCGGCCATAGCGCCGCTACAATACAGGCGGCGCGCCCACCCCAGTCAAAGCCGGCGAGGGTGGCTTGCGGGATCGACAACGCATCCATGAAGTCGAGCAAGTCCTTGGCCAGCGCTGCCTGTTGGCCAGAGCGCATCACTTGCGTGTTGATAAATCGCGTCGGGCCATAACCGCGTAAATACGGGACCAATACCCGATAACCACGTTCAGCCAGCACCGGCGCGATGTCGTCGTAGCCCCGTGGGTCGTAGGGGAAGCCATGCAACAGGATCACCGGTTCGCCATCGAGGGGGCCGTGGGTTTCGTAAGCCACATCAAGCAGGGTTGTGCGCACATACAGCAGCGGGGCGGGGGACGTCAGGGTTGCCATACGGTTTTCTCCCCGCTGAGTTTGCGGTCCAGGAACGTTGCCGCACTGATCAATGCCAAGTGGCTCAAGGCCTGGGGCGTGTTGCCCAGGTGCCGGGCCTGGCTGTCGAACTCTTCGGCGTACAACCCCAGCGGGTTGGCGTAACGCAGCAACTGTTCGAATTCCAGATGGGCTTTTTCGACTTGCCCGGCGCGCGCGAGGCATTCGACGTACCAGAACGAACAGGCGGCAAACGCGCCTTCGACGCCTTGCAGCCCATCGATCTGGCTGTCGTCATTGCGGTAGCGGTAGACCATGCCGTCGCGCACCAGGCTTTTCTGGATCGCTTCCAGTGTCGTGAGCCAGCGCGGGTCCGTGGCGGCGACAAAGCGCACCAGCGGCATCAACAGCATCGAGCCGTCGAGGGCGGTGCTGCCGATATGCTGCACAAAATGCCCGCGTTCTTCGTTCCAGAAGTTAGTCCAGATGTCGGCGTAGATCGCCTGGCGCGTCTGGTCCCAGCGTGCGAACGGGGCCGGCAGCGAACGTTTGGAGGCCAGGCGAATGGCACGGTCCAGGGCCACCCAGCACATCAGGCGTGAGTGCAGGAAGTGGTGCTGCTCACCGCGCATTTCCCAGATGCCCACGTCTTTGTGGTTCCAGATCTCACACACTTGGTCGACCACTTCCACCGTGTGTTTCCAGCCTTGGTGGGAGATGGCTTCGCCGTACTTGTTGACCAGATAAACCGCGTCCATCAGTTCGCCGTAGATATCCAGCTGGATCTGGTCGAACGCTTCGTTGCCCACCCGCACCGGTTGGGCGCCGCCGTGGCCGCTCAAGTGGTCGAGGGTGGTTTCCGGCAGTTCCTGGCGACCGTCGATGCCGTACAGGATGTTGATCTTGGTCGGCTGGCCGCAGCAGTCGCTGACCCGGCCCCTGAGCCAGCGCATATAGGCGTTGGCTTCCTCGACGAAACCCAGGCGCATGAACGCATAGACGGTGAACGAGGCATCGCGGATCCAGGTATAGCGGTAGTCCCAGTTGCGTTCGCCGCCGGGCGTTTCCGGCAGCCCGAACGTGGCCGCGGCGATGATGGCGCCGTGTTTGCGCGAGGTCAGGAGTTTCAGCGCCAGGGCCGAGCGGTTGACCATCTCGCGCCAGCGTCCGCGATAGTTGGACTGGCTGATCCAACCGCGCCAGAACTTCAAGGTGCGCTCCAGGTAGAGGTCGGTACAGTCGTTGGTGACGCGCGCATCCTCCTGGCCACCGAGGACAAATTCGGCGCCTTCATCCTGGGCGAGGGTAAAGGTGGCGATGGCGGTATTGCCTTGGAGGGTCAGCGGCTGGCTGCCAATCAGGCGCATGCCGGGCTGGCCGCTGGCGGTGAACACCACGCTGGCAGCCTCGGCCTTCGCCTCGGTGGGGGCCCGGGCATAGTCGTGGCGCACGGCGCAGCTCAGGTGGATAGTCGCCTTGCCACTGACCACCCGTACCCGCCTGATCAGCAAGGGCAGTTCATCGACGTTTTCGCTGACGGTCAGCAGGTCGGTGATCTCCACCACCGCTTCATCGCTCAGCCAGCGAGTCTGCAGCACATTGGTGTCGGGCAGGTAGATCTGCTCGCGGCGGGCGTTGGGTAGGTCCGGGGTAAGCTGGAACGTGCCGGCCTCGGGCGTGTCGAGCAGTGCGCAAAACACCGAAGGGCTGTCGAATTCCGGCCAGCAGAAGAAGTCGATGCTACCGCGGTCGTTCACCAGTGCCGCGCTGCGCATGTCGCCAATGATCCCGTGGGCATCAATGGCGCTTTGAGGTTCGTTCTTGAAATCAACCATTGCCACGGAACTCCGGGTAGAGGCTCATACCGCCATCGATGAACAAGGTGCTGCCAACCACATAATCAGAGGCATCGCTGGCCAGCCAAACCACCGCATTGGCCACATCCTCCACATCACCGACGCGGCCATAAGGAATCAATTCAAGCAGCTCTTTTTCTGCCGCGCCTTCGGTGGTCGCACGGTTGATCGCCGTACGAATCGCCCCCGGTGCGATACCGTTGATACGGATGCGCTGTTCGCTGACTTCCTGGGCGAGGGTGCGCATCAGCATCTCCACGCCGCCCTTGGACGCGGCGTAATTCACATGCCCGGCCCAGGGGATGACTTGATGCACCGAACTCATATGGATGATTTTGCCGGCGGCTCGTGACACACCTTCGCGAATACCCTGGTGATTGAAGATACGCACCGCCGCGCGCGCGCAGAGGAACTGCCCGGTGAGGTTGACGCCAATCACCGTGTTCCAATCCTCAAGGGTCATATCGACCAGATTGGCGTCTTTTTGCAGGCCGGAGTTGGCCACCAGAATATCCAGATGGCCGAAGGCGTCGAGGGTTTGCTCGAACAGGCGTTCGACATCGGCCTCCTTGGACACATCGCCGCCAATCGCAAGCGCTCGGCCGCCGTTGGCATTGATCTGCGCGGCGAGGGCCTCAGCCGGTGCCGCCTGGGAGTTGTAGTTGAGCACCACCGCCGCGCCTGCCGCGGCCAGGGCTTTGGCCGCGCCCGCGCCAATGCCGGAACTGGCCCCGGTGACCAGGGCCACTTGTTGCTGCAAGGAAATCTGCATCGCCCACCCACCGTTTTATGAGAGTCCTTCTTGCTGACTGGCGGCTGGGAGCGGAAGTTCACCCCCTGGCGCTTACGCCCAACTCGGGCAAAGCGCGACTTTATCGTATGATGCTGAAAACAAAGGGCAATACAGGAAGCGATGGAATGCATGCGTGGGCCGATACCCGATGGATGAAACTATTACTCAGCGGCGTAGTGGCCGCTTTATCACTGGCTCAGACAGCCTTGTGCGTCGCGGAAAACAGCAATGGTAAAGCGCTGTATCTACAGCGCTGTGCTGTGTGCCACGGGCCCGATATCAAAGGCACGGGCCCATTGGCAAAAAAAAGTAATCCGCCAACCCCCGACCTGACAACTGCCACCTTCAAGAAACGACTCCATGATTATCCGGGCGTTATCGTCTCCTCGGTCATCCTTCGCCCCAATGGCAACCTGATCCCCAAGACGCTGCAAGACAATGGCGTAAAGATCGCGCCACATGCCTGGAGCGTTAAAGACTTTCGCGATTTGCATCAATACATGAGTGAGATCATTTCAAACAAATAGTGGGGGGCGATGAGCTGCAATTGCCCTGCTTAATAGGAAGCATTACTATTCACGCCCCGCCTCCCCAGTGCTCTCGCGATGACTCCTCAGCCGCCCCGCAGAACAGGCTTTTTCGAGCACTACGAAGAGTTGATCGGCACCTGGACGCGCCGCCTGAGAAACCGTCAGCAAGCCGAAGACCTGGCGCACGACACCTTCGTGCGGGTGCTTGAGTCCGCTGCCTGCGAGGTGGCGCAACCGCGCGCTTACCTGCATCAAACCGCGCGCAATATTGCGGTGGATGCCTACCGCCGCGAAGACCGCCGCGAGGCGTTGACGTTGCAGGCGGCTGATCACAGCACGCCTCACAGTAGCGACCCGGAGCATTACATGCATGCCATCCAGTTGGCCGACGCCATCGAGCGGGCGCTGGCCGAGTTGCCGCTCAACTGTCGCAGGATTTTCATCTGGCAAAAGATCGAAGGGCTCACCCAGCAGGAAATCGCCACACGCCTGGGGCTGTCTAAAAACATGGTGGAAAAGTATATGATCCGCACCCTGCGGCATCTGCGTGATCGTCTGGATGCGAGCGCGCCATGACCGGCTTTGAAACAGGATCTTCCACGATGGATAACCGTGTCCGTGATGAGGCCGCGCAGTGGTTTGTACGCCTGCAAGACGGCCCATTGAGCG
Organism: Pseudomonas sp. PA-1-6B; assembly: GCF_021609545.1. Taxonomy (NCBI): domain Bacteria; kingdom Pseudomonadati; phylum Pseudomonadota; class Gammaproteobacteria; order Pseudomonadales; family Pseudomonadaceae; genus Pseudomonas; species Pseudomonas sp. PA-1-6B. Next base: position 6,868 of record NZ_WJZM01000048.1, on the reverse strand, counting down.
CCCAGGAACGTCAATGTTTCGATGCCTGGCGCAGGTCGCAGCCCGCGCATCAGTACGAAATCGATGTGCTGCAAGGGCTATGGAGTGCGACGGATTTGCTGCCCAAGGCCCGCTTGCAGGCGCTGGGCGATGCGCCGACCGAGCGCCTTGGACGGCGTGCGCTGCTGCGTTATGCCGTGGCCGCCAGTGTGGTCGCCGTTGCAGTGGGCCTGGGTGCGTACAGCGGGCTGGGGCAGCCAAAGCCCTACAATGCCGAATTCAGCACGCGGTTAGGCGAACATCGTCAGGTGACCTTGCCTGACGGTTCCGTGATGGACCTCAACAGCCGCAGCGTGGTCGCGGTTCACTACGAAAAGGGCCGTCGGGGCGTGGAGCTCAAGCAGGGCGAGGCGATGTTCAGCGTGCAGCATGACGCCGGGCGCCCGTTTGTAGTCGCAGCCGGGGCAGGGCAGGTGACCGTCACCGGCACGCGCTTTGATGTACGTCGGGAGGCGGACCAGACCCGCGTGGCGGTCGAAGCCGGCACGGTCAAGGTGCAGGGCCGGGCATCCGATCACATCGTCACGCTCACCGCCGGGCGTGGCACCCATGTCGATCCCCAAGGCCAAGTGGCGGCGGCCTACGCGGTGAACCCTGAAGAACTGACCGCGTGGCGCAACGGTAAACTGGTGTTCAACAACGCCACCCTGGTCGACGTGGCACGGGAAGTGTCGCGCTACCGCGAGCAACCGCTGCGTGTCGGTACGGCAGCGGTGGGCAATCTGCGCTTGACCAGTGTCTTCAACTCCAGCGATACCGATGCCTTGCTCAAGGCCTTGCCTCACATCCTGCCGGTCGCCTTGCGCACTTTGCCGGACGGTAGCCAGGAAATTATTTCGCGCTGACATTCAGGTTTTTTTCGAGTTCTTCGTCTTCTCCTGCAACTGCAACTGGTTTGCATTAACGGCCGCGCATGCTTGCGATCACAGGACTAGGTTCGACGTGAAAAAACTTGCCCCCCACAACAATAAAATTTCCCGCTGGGCGCCCTTGGCCCTGGCCGTTGCCATCAGTACCGCACAGGCTGCCGAGGGTATCCACATTCGTGCGCAATCCCTCGGCGCAGCCTTGAGCCAATTGGGCCAGCAGACCTCGCTGCAAGTGTTCTTCAGCCCCGATATGGTTGCCGGCAAGCAAGCTCCTGCGGTCGATGGCAACCTCTCGCCCGAACAAGCCCTGCGGCAATTACTGCAAGGCAGTGGCCTGGATTACCAGATCGACGCCGGCTCCGTGACCTTGCGTCCGGTGAGCCGCGGCACCGGTGAAGCGGGCTCACCGCTGGAACTGGGGGTCACCGATATCAAGGTGGTGGGCGACTGGCTTGCCGACGCCGATGCCGAAGTGGTGCAGAACCATCCCGGCGCACGCACCGTCATTCGACGCGAAGCCATGGTAGAGCAGGGCGCGATGAACATCGGTGACGTCCTGCGCCGCGTGCCTGGCGTGCAAGTGCAGGAATCCAACGGCACCGGTGGCAGTGATATTTCCCTCAACGTCGGCGTACGCGGCCTGACCTCGCGCCTGTCACCGCGCTCCACCGTGCTGATTGACGGCGTACCGGCTGCGTTCGCTCCCTATGGCCAGCCACAGCTGTCGATGGCGCCGATTTCTGCCGGTAACCTGGAAAGTATCGACGTTGTCCGCGGTGCGGGTTCAGTGCGTTATGGGCCACAGAACGTCGGCGGCGTGATCAACTTCGTAACCCGTGCGATCCCGCAAGACTTCTCCGGGGAAGTCGGCACCACCCTGCAAACGTCTGCCCACGGTGGCTGGAAGCACGTAGAGAATGCCTTCATCGGCGGCACGGCCGACAACGGTATCGGTGCCGCGCTGCTGTACTCCGGGGTCAACGGCAACGGTTACCGAAACAGCAACAACGGCAACGACATCGATGATGTGATCTTCAAAACCCACTGGGCGCCGACCGATCAAGACGATTTCTCGCTGAACTTCCACTATTACGATGCCAGCGCCGCTATGCCCGGCGGCCTGACCCAGAAGCAGTTCGATGCCAACCCGTACCAATCGGTGCGTGACTGGGACAACTTCAGCGGGCGCCGCAAGGACGTGTCGTTCAAGTACATCCGCCAGATCGACGACCGCACCCAGGCCGAAGTGCTGACTTACTATTCCGACAGTTTCCGTGGCAGCAACATTGCCAACCGCGATCTCAAGACCCTCAGCTCCTACCCGCGCACCTACTACACCTTCGGCATCGAGCCGCGTGTGTCCCATGTGTTTGACCTGGGGCCCAGTACCCAGGAAGTCAGTGTGGGTTATCGCTACCTCAAAGAAGGCATGCACGAGGAGGCCACCAGCCTGAACCTGGTCAACAACGTACCGACGCCGGGCGGGCAGAGCGACGGTCACGTGTATCAGGACCGCACGGGGGGCACTGAAGCCAACGCCTTCTATATCGATAACAAAATCGATATTGGCAAATGGACCATCACCCCGGGCATTCGCTTTGAAGATATCCGTACCGAATGGCATGACCGCCCGGTCGTTGCCCTGAACGGCAAGCGTACCGAGGAAAAACGCCGCGAGGTCCACAACAACGAACCGCTGCCGGCACTGAGCGTGATGTACCACGTGTCTGACGCCTGGAAACTGTTCGCCAACTACGAAACCTCCTTCGGCAGCCTGCAGTATTTCCAACTCGGCCAGGGCGGTACCGGCGACCAGACGGCCAACGGCCTGAACCCGGAAAAGGCCAAGACCTACGAGGTCGGTACGCGCTACAACGACAGCATCTGGGGCGGCGAAGTGACGCTGTTCTACATCGACTTCTCGGATGAACTGCAATACGTCAGCAATGACGTGGGCTGGACCAACCTCGGCGCCACCAAGCACAGCGGCATCGAAGCATCAGCCCATTACGACCTGTCCAACCTCGACCCGCGCCTCGACGGCCTGACCGCCAACGCGGGCTTCACCTACACCAAGGCCACCTCCGAAGGTGATGTACCGTTCAAGGGCCGTGACCTGCCACTGTATTCCCGCCAAGTGGCGACCCTGGGCCTGCGTTACGATGTCAACCACTGGACCCACAACCTGGACGTCTATGCCCAGTCCGGCCAGCGTGCGCCCGGCACCGGCACCACCTATATCACCCAAGGCTCTGCTGATGGCCAATACGGTGATATCCCCGGGTATGTCTCGGTCAACCTGCGCAGCGGCTACGACTTTGGCGCGCAACTGTCGAACCTGAAACTGGGCGTGGGCGTGAAGAATGTCTTCGACCAGCAGCATTACACACGCTCTAGCGACAACAATGCAGGGTTGTACCTGGGTGAGCCTCGCACGTTCTTCCTACAGGCAAGCGTAGGGTTTTGAGCTTTAGCCGATGAAGAAAAATCGCGATCTCAAAGGTCGCGATTTTTTTTTGGCCCGGGGCCAGGGGCACCGCCCATTCATCGCGAGAAGATCGCCGCTATCCAAGCGTTCCTACACCTTGATCACATATTGTTGCTGGATCAGGAACTGATTCCGACGCAAAACCACACATGGGAAAGCTGATGGGCTTCGACATTGCGTTGGAGCGACAAGCTGAAAATCGCCCACTGTCATGGAGAAACTTATGTCGGTATCGATGTTGGATACACCCGTCTCTGCTTCAGCAACGTCTGACCTTCCACCGGCCAAGGTCGACATCAAAGTCGCTAACGAGGCTGCGGCTGCGCGTTCTTTCAATGGCCAGAATGCTGCCCATGTTAATTTCCAATCCAGGGAGAACAAGGATGGGCCGGTATTTGGTAGTCCTCAGGTGCCGACCACCGCGGCTGACGCGCATGGGCGTCACCACAGCCCGCAGGGGGCGCAGAGTTTGCTGAGCCAATTCAAGCAGTGGGTCGGTCATTGCTTCAGCGGACATCGGCCGCCCACGCATCCTGGTTGTGAACATCGGCCGCCAAGGCCGAACCCAGGCTGCAGCAACCCGCCCCCCAGACCGAATCCTATTGAGAGCAATCCTCCACCACGACCGGACCCCACCGCAGGTCGACCGTGTCCGCCCGCCCCCGGCAGGCCGGATCCGCAGTACGCGTTGAAGAACCGCGAAGAGTTGGCCCAACAACTGCTCGACAGCTTCAATGCCTTCAGAGACCCGAAGAAGCCTGGCTACGTCAGCGTTGACAGCATTCTTGCGATGGCGAAAAGAGGGTGGTCACCTAACCCCGTCATGAACGAGAACATCCGCCTGGCCAATGAGCTGCTACGACGCCCGGAACTGATGGCAGCGATGGATCGGCACAGTTCCACCGGCGCCCTGGATGGTCTTATCGACCGGCAAAAACTGAATATGGTGATCAAAGGAGAAAACTACTTCAAGTACAAGACTGACAAGGAACTGGCCGGTGAGCTGCTTGATCATTTCGACGAGTTGAAGAAAAGGAGCGGGGGCTCAAGCCTGAAAATCAGCGAGCTGAAAGAGTGGGCGCGCAAGCCGCTCAGTGGCGATGCAGCCAAGGACCATCTGATTCAGTTATCCCAGGAAATACTCACGCGCAGTGACGTGCTCGAAAAAATGGATAACCACTTCAGTAAATACGGCGATGGGAAGATCAGCCGTAGAGGGTTGTACTCGTTGTCCCGCTGACCGCTCTTGCGGCGCCACCTTTTTGAGGTGGCGCCAGTTTTATATGTTTCAAGGAACGAATTATTCCCGGTTGCCACATAGGTGGTACCTGCGGTAGTGATTTGGCATGCCGTTTTTTCAGCTTTCGAATGAGGGAAACATATGACTTCAACCTCGTTTAATTCCCCCAAACCTGGCCCTCTCGACCTTTTGCACAACACCCAGCAAGCGAGTCTGGCAATGCCAGAGGAGTGCGCAGCGTCGCAAAGTCTTCCCTTTGAGTCGACCGAATATGAGGCCGAGGCGCGGCGCATGAAGGCTTATGCCGGCGAGCGCAAATTCCAGGCGCCCGTTTCGGATGATTTTTCCCGGGGCCTGCTGGCGGAGTTGCAGACGCCGGGGGCCGGTGGCGATTCATTGAAAGACACCGGCTTGATCAACAGCCTGGCAGGCTGGTGGCGTAGGCGAAAGCTGGATGAGGGTGGTTGACCACGGTTTTACATATTGTCATTGGTATTAGCCTTTTACTCGGAACTGTCGAGCCCATCCAACCACACATGAGGTACCTGCCTGAGGAGAGTCTATTCGTTGATTTTGCCCATCACGGCACAGACCACCCAGCGGATATGCATCTGAAAAGAGTTGGAGAAAACCCATGACAATTAAGGGTGCAGTACCTTCCGGCCGGCCGCTTCCTCCCGACAGGCTGGCCGCACAATCAACCACTCCACCACCGGTCTGCCAATCTGAAACCTGGTATGAAGCCCCGTCCGCGCCCTCGGCTGGAGGCTCGCACAAACCCTTTCTCTTGCGTGGGACCTTATCCGCTCTGCGCTATCGAGACTTGCAGAACTCCCCTGTTGAGCGGGCCAGTGGTTCCCTGCCGAGTGCGACTACAAAGGATAGCCAGTTGGCAAAGGCCTTGGAAAAATCCTTCGGCGTGGTGCACCCGTTCCTGAATGACGGGCGCTTGACTTGGACGTCCATGCAGCGGATCGCTGCTCAACCGACGGGTGAAAACGAGGTGTTGGACAACGCGATCCAGGTCGTCAGAGAAATTCTCAAACGGCCTCGGCTAAGCGACGCTATCTTCAGCCGTGATGGCGATATCACACGTGACAGCCTCCGTACTGCTGCCCAGACCTTGCAGGGCAACAGCTCTCCAAGTGTTTTCAGCCAGGATCCGTTTCATGCTCAAAGCAATGCACAGGTGGTGCAAGCGCTGCAAAGCCAGTTTGCGCACCTGCGAGACGAGACCATGGATCGAACCTATCTCTTTGAAACGCATCAGTACGTTGAAATAGCCAAGCTTCGGTCGGTAATGCAAGACCCGTATGAGGTAGATCAACACGGCGCGCCTGTGCTGGATACGTCTACAGGCATGCCCAGGTCCCAATACAGCGAGCTCAGTGTCTACACAGCGAAGAATATTCTTGACCGTCCGGGTTTGCTGTCGTCATTACAGCGAGCCAATGGCACACGACTGTTTGGCCCGCCTCACAAGGACGGTTGGCTCAGCAACAAAAGCCTCGAACGTTGGCGGGAGCAGGACGATGCTCGCAAAGCGCGTTGAAGCTTGGACTTATACCTTGAGGATTTTTCCACTGATGGCTACTGCAGCCAGCAATACCGCGATCAGGATGAACGCAGTACTCAAGCTGCTGCCATGGGCGATAAAGCCAATCATGGCGGGGCCGGCGAGAATCCCGGCGTAGCCCAATGTGGTGATGGCAGGCACTGCAATATGCTCTGGCATCACCGTTTGCTTACCCACGGCGGTATACAGTACCGGTACGATATTCGAACACCCTGCACCCACCAGCGCGTAGCCGAGCAGCGCCGTTTCCCACGCTGGCAATAGGGTCGCGAGGAGCAAGCCGGCACAGGCCAGCGCGCCACCGAGCACGATTACGCGAGTGGGCCCCAGGCGTCGAACAATGGCATCGCCGGTCAGGCGTCCAGCAGTCATGGTCAAGGCAAATGCCGCGTACCCCAGGCCGGCGTAAGCCTCATCCAGGCCGCGCTCGGCGCTGAGGAACACAGCACTCCAATCCAGCACGGCACCTTCAGCCAGGAATACGATGAAACACAGGCAACCGATAAACAACACCACGCCATGGGGCACTGCAAATGCCGGTCCCGAGCTTTTGCTGCCATAAGGCAACAAATGCGGTGCGGCTTTCAACAGCGCCGCCACCGTGATAACGACGACCACCAGAGTCGCCTGCAATGGCGACAGGCCCAGCCCCAGCA
>NZ_WJZM01000047.1:0-45064 GCF_021609545.1 Pseudomonas sp. PA-1-6B | reverse complement strand
TGAGGACCAGGGTGTGGCCGTCGGCGCGGTGTTCGAAGGTGTAGAGCAGGCCTTCTTCGGCGGCGAGGCGGGCGATGAAGTCGAGGTCGGTTTCGCCGGCCTGCACGCAGTATTCGCGGGGTTGGTGTTCGAAGCAGATTTCGCTGCGAATGTCGGTCAGTTTCTGCTCGGCCAGCAGGCTGGTGATGATGTCGGGTACGGTCTGGGCCTGGAAGATGCGCCAGTTGGAGCGCAGGTTGAAACGCTTCAGGGTCGGTTCGACCACGGCGCTGTAGCGGGTTCGGCGAAAGCCCGTGTCGCCCTGTTGGAACAGGCTGACCAAGCCATGGACGTAACGTACCGGGGTGTCGTCGCGCCAGATGGTGAACACGGCGGCCAGGTCGAGCATGCGGTAGAAGTCGATGGCCGGGTGGTGACTGACCAGCTCCAGTTCCAGTTTGAACGGCTGGGACAAGCCTTCTTCAAGGGTGAACGAGACCACTTCGAAGGGATCGCCCCGCAGCGGTTCGAAGGTGTAACGCAGGTCACTTTGACGGGGCATGAGGGCATCCTTGTAATACGCCTGAGGCAAGACGTAATCCTAGGAAGCTGTGATTTAGCACTTCAATGGTGCGGAGGAAATCGAGAGGCCTCTTACTCACGCAACTACAAAGAGCTGTCAGACCTTTCTGTACTACTCAAAGTAAAGCCGTGCAACTGTAGGCAAATCAATCGATAGCTTGAAGGTCACGCCAGAGGTCAACTGTTGCGGTTTGGGCAATAGTTATTATCTTGTTACACTCTGTATCGCACCGCTCGCCTGCGTTACTTTGACGCATCGATGAGCGCGACGGCAAAGGCAGCTGACCACTCACCCGAATTTCCCTCGACTTATTTCCAGGGCTCTACACTGGGAATCTGTCTTAAAGCCGCTGACTTCAGCGGCTTTTTTTTGCCGTGAAAAAAGGCCGGGCACACCCCCACGACACTGGCCGTTCATGATTGACCAAAGGAGCTCCACCGGTGAAGAACTCGCTGACGTTAACCCCGTTATTCCTCGCAATCGCAGCAACGATCATCCCCCTTGCCCACGCGGCAGACGCCCCGCCCGCCGAAGGTTTCGTCGAGGGTTCGCACCTCACGATCAACACCCGCAACTACTACATGAACCGCGACCGGCGCGATATTCACACCGATGACAGCAAGGAATGGGGCCAGGGCTTTATCGGCACCTTCGAATCCGGCTACACCCAGGGCACCGTCGGCTTCGGCCTGGACGTCAATGCCATGCTCGGCCTCAAGCTCGACGGCGGTGGTGGTACGGATGGTTCCAGCATCCTTCCGTATGGCAGCGGCAACGGCAAAGCGCCAGGTTCGTTCTCGACGGCTGGCGGCACCTTGAAGCTGCGCGCCTTCGACACCGAACTGAAAGCCGGCGACCTGTTCCTCAACAACCCGGTGATCGCCGGCGGCATGACGCGCATGTTGCCGCAGACTTTCCGTGGCGTGAGCCTGACCAACCACAGCTTTGACGGCTGGATGATCGAAGGTGGCCAGGCCAGTTTCACCAAGCTCTACAACCAGAGCGGCCATCGGCGCATCGGCACCAGCTACGGCACACTGCCCGCCAACACGGACAGCCAGCATCTGGACTGGGCAGGCGTGTCGTTCAGCGGGATCGAGGGGCTGACCAGCAACCTGTACGCCTCCGAACTCAAGGACGTCTGGCACCAGTATTACTACGACCTGGAATACACCTATGCCCTGAACGACCTGGTCAGCCTGACCCCCGGCCTGCACTACTACCATACCCAGGACACCGGCCAATCGCTGCTGGGGGATATCGACAACAACACCTACAGCCTGCATTTCACCGTGGGCGTGGGCAACCACAGCGTCACGGCGACTTATCAGCGGGTCAATGGCAATACGCCGTTCGACTACATTACCCAGGGCGACAGCGTGTACCTGGACAACTCCCAGCAGTACTCGGATTTCAACGGGCCCAACGAGCGCTCCTGGAAGCTCAAGTATGCCTACGACTTCGCCGGCCTCGGCGTGCCCGGCCTGACGTCCGCCGTGTCCTACATCAGCGGCAAGACCGACCTGACCAAGGTCGACCCCAACAGTCGTGGCTACAGCAACTGGTACAGCGCCGATGGCAAGGACGCCAAGCACTGGGAGCGCGATATCGACCTGAAATATGTGGTGCAGGGCGGCAAGGCCAAGGACTTGGCCGTGCGCCTGCAATGGGCGACCAATCGCGGCAGCAATGGCTACTCTGCAGTGGACCGCGATGTGGATGAATACCGTGTGATCGTGGATTACCCGATCAACGTGTTCTGAGTACAGGTAGGAGCGAGCAAACTCGCTCCTACAGGTTGGCTTTGCGCCATATTTAAGAGTTGCTACTACGCTAAGGGCATTCTCAACGCAGAAGTGTGCCCGATGAGTTCAAGCCCTACCCGCCCCAACCGCCGCCCGGAGCGCCTGCTGATCCTGGGCAGTACGCTCACAGTGTTGCTGATCGTGGGGGTCGTCACTGCGCTGCTGATTCGTGAACATGCCAACACCCTGCAGACGGCCAAGCGCACCGCCAACACCATCACTCAATTGATCGACGCTGATGTGCTGCGCAATGTCGAACTTTACGACATGGCCCTCAAAGGCTTGATCAGCGCCACCGAGCGCACCGACCTGCAAGACGTTTCAGAGAGCATCCGTCATTTGGTGCTGTTCGATCGTTCCGCAGCGGCGCCCTACAAGGGCGATATCCTGCTGTTGGACCCGGCCGGCGAGGTGATTGCCGATTCGTCCCTGCTCACGCCCAAGCTGGGTAACTTTGCCGATCGGGACTATTTTCAGGCGCACCGCACCAACCCCGACCTGGGCTTGTATATCAGCCGCCCGTTCATGGCGCGCTGCCAGTGTGCCGACCCCTGGCGCATCGCGTTCAGCCGTCGCGTTTCGTCACCGGATGGGCGCTTCCTGGGAGTGGCGGTCGCGTCCATGCGCCTCTCGTACTTTCATCAGTTGTTCAGCAGCTTGAACATCGGCAGCCACAGCACCATCAACCTGCTCAACCACCAAGGCATCCTGCTGGCGCAAGAGCCTCTGCTGGAAGTAGATATCGTCGACAAGGACCTGAGCCAGCGCCCGAATGTGGCGCGCATGCTGCGCGAACGGGACGGCAGCTTCCAAAGTATCTCCAGTGTCGATCGCCATGCACGGCTCTACAGTTTTTCGAATGTGGGCAACCTGCCGCTGATCGTGGCGGTGGCCTTGTCCAGCGATGAAATGTTCGCACCCTGGCGGCGTGCGGCGTGGCTAGTCAGCATCGCGACCGGAGTGTTGTGCGTGGGCCTGTTGTGGCTGACTTGGGCGCTGTGCATGGAACTGCGCCGTCGCCATCGGGCTGAACAGGTGCTGTCAGAACTGGCAGCCACCGATGCCCTCACCGGCCTGGCCAACCGTCGCACGCTGGACGAACGCTTGCGGCTGGAATGGGACCGGGCACAACGCTCAACCGAGTCGTTGAGCGTACTGATGATCGATGTGGACCACTTCAAGGCCTTCAACGACCGCCACGGTCACCAGGGCGGCGATGAGGCGTTGCGTGCAGTCGCGCATGTGATCGCCAGCCATATCCGCCGCCCTGCCGACCTGGCGGCGCGTTATGGCGGTGAAGAGTTCGCGGTGGTGCTGCCCAATACCGACGCCAAGGGCGCGTGGGTGATCGCCGAGCATATCCGCAAGGGGGTCCAGCACTTGCCGAGAGTGGCCGGGGATGAGCAACCGATCACCGTAAGCATCGGCCTGAGTACCTGGCAGAAGCACAGCCGTACCTCCCTTGAAGACCTGCTGCTCAAGGCTGATCAGGCGTTGTATCAGGCCAAGCACAGCGGCCGTAACCGGATAGTGGATGTTTCAAAGAACTCAAACTGATGAGGTCAAATGTGGGAGCTGGCTTGCCTGCGATGGCCATAGGTATCTACACAACTTCGGCACGACGCTAAATCTATGGCGAGGGAGCTTGCTCCCGTGACGGCCTGGCCGCCGACACAGATATAACTGATGCCCCGCGATCCAATGTGGGAGCTGGCTTGCCTGCGAAGACGGCCTGACAGTCAACACAGTTGGACCGTGTACATATCCATTCCTGCGGTAACGGCCACTTAGGGTTCCGCCCTGACGGCGGCTCACTTTCGAAAAGCGCGAAAGTAAGCAAAGCGCTCTTGCCCCACCACTCGGCACCTCGCTTAGGCTCGGTGTGCCCGTAATCCGCCAGCGTGGTTTAACGGGGCGCCTAAGATCAAAAGCAGATCAAGATCAAGAGCGGCTCGCTTCGCATCGTGATTACCGTTGAGCTAACAGAGTTATGTAGATACCTATGCTGCGATGGCGGTGGGTCAGCTACCTATAAGCTAACTGGCAGGCCGCTATCGCAGGCAAGCCAGCTCCCACATTTGGATATTCGTCGGGCATAAAAAAAGGCCACCCGAAGGCAGCCTTTCAAAACTAAAGAAAGAGAGTTGTTACTTACACCGCCGCAACGGGACGCATGTAAGAGATCGGTGCGGTGCTGGCATCTTCGAAGGTCACGACTTCCCAAGCGTCTGTCTGCTCAATCAACTTGCGCAGCAGCTGGTTGTTAAGGGCGTGGCCCGACTTGAAGCCTTTGAACTCGCCTATCAGGCTATTGCCCAGCAGGTAGAGGTCACCGATTGCATCGAGGATCTTGTGCTTCACGAATTCGTCTTCGTAGCGAAGGCCGTCTTCGTTCAGTACACCATCCGCGTCGACCACAATGGCGTTTTCAACGCTGCCGCCGAGTGCGAGGTTGTGCTTGCGCAGGTACTCGATGTCACTCATGAAACCAAAGGTACGGGCGCGGCTGACTTCTTTTACGAACGAAGTGCTGGAAAAATCCACGCTTGCACTTTGGGTGCGGTCACGGAATACCGGGTGATCGAAATCGATCTCAAAGCTCACTTTAAAGCCTTCGAACGGGACGAAGGTGGCGCGCTTGTCGCCGTCTTCTACTGTCACTTCCCGCAGAATGCGAATGAACTTCTTGGCTGCGTCCTGTTCTTCCAGGCCGGCAGATTGAATCAAGAATACGAAGGGGCCAGCGCTGCCATCCATGATCGGGACTTCGGACGCGGAGAGCTCGACGTAGGCGTTATCGATGCCCAGGCCAGCCATGGCCGAGAGCAAGTGCTCCACCGTGTCCACTTTGACGTCACCGTTGACCAATGTGGTCGACATAGTGGTTTCGCCAACGTTTTCCGCGCGAGCAGGAATCTGCACCACAGGGTCCAGGTCGGCACGCACAAACACGATGCCGGTGTCGACAGGTGCAGGCTTGAGGGTCAGGTATACCTTCTCCCCGGAGTGCAGACCTACACCTGTGGCACGAATAATATTCTTCAGGGTGCGTTGTTTAATCATGGCTTGGACCGCTTCAGCGCAAATTGCGAACTGGTATCAACAAAGGCTGGCGATAATAGCAGACCAGACCTTTGCTGAACACCAATCACCTTCATAGCCCTGATACATTCCATTAATCGGCCTGACGACGCAGGAATGCCGGGATGTCCAGGTAGTCCAGGTCATCTTGCGGATTCGGGCTACGGGACGCCGCAGCACCGGCCTGAGCCTGGTTGCGCATCACGGTCGGACGGTCCAGGTCACGGTAGTTGACCGACGGCAGTTCCTGGCGAGCAGGGGCTGGAGCGGCAGCTGCCTGGCTGGCCTGGCTGGTGTGCAGGGTGTTGTCGATGACCTTCACAGGCTTCTCGATTTTTGCACCCAGGCCGGTAGCAACCACGGTTACATGCAGCTCATCGCGCATGTCCGGATCAATAACGGTACCGACTTTGACCATGGCGTGCTCGGACGCGAAGGCTTCGATGATGCTACCCACGTCGGAGTACTCACCCAGGGACAGGTCAGGACCGGCGGTGATGTTCACCAGGATGCCGCGTGCACCTTGCAGGTTCACGTCTTCGAGCAACGGGTTGCGGATGGCCGCTTCGGTGGCTTCGCGTGCACGGTTCGGACCGCTGGCGCAGCCAGTGCCCATCATCGCCATGCCCATTTCGCTCATCACAGTACGTACGTCGGCAAAGTCGACGTTGATCATGCCTGGGCGCTTGATGATGTCGGAGATACCGCGAACGGCACCGGCCAGTACATCGTCAGCCTTGGCGAACGCGGACAGCAGGCTGGCATCCTTGCCCAGGATGGTCAGCAGTTTCTCGTTGGGGATGGTGATCAACGAGTCGACGCTTTCAGACAGCAGACGGATACCTTCGTCGGCGATCTGCATGCGCTTGCGGCCTTCGAACGGGAACGGACGCGTCACGACAGCAACGGTCAGAATCCCCATTTCCTTGGCCACTTCGGCAATGATCGGTGCAGCACCGGTACCGGTACCGCCGCCCATGCCCGTGGTGATGAACACCATGTTGGTGCCTTGCAGCACTTCGGCAATACGCTCGCGGTCTTCCAGGGCGGCTTGACGGCCGACTTCCGGATTGGCGCCAGCGCCGAGGCCCTTGGTCACTGCGGTGCCCAATTGCAGGATGGTCCGCGCGCCGATGCTTTTGAGCGCCTGGGCATCAGTGTTGGCGCAGATGAACTCAACGCCTTCAATGTTGCTCTTGACCATGTGGTTGACAGCGTTGCCGCCGCCACCGCCGACACCGATTACTTTGATAACCGGGCTAGCGGGGATGTTGTCTACGAGTTCGAACATGTTCCCTCTCCTTTCATTTTCTCTAGTTTTTTCGCCTACTGCTTATTGCGGGTGCTGCGGTGTCGCGGTAAATCTTTAGAAATTGCCTTTTACCCAAGCCTGCAGCCGCTCGAACAACGGCGCTTTCGCCTCGTCGTCGCTGCGGTAGCTGTCACGGATGCTCGGGCCCGACAGGGAAATGCCGTCGGTCTGCTTTTGCAGCCCGTACAACAGCAAGCCCACACCGGTGGAATAAATCGGATTACGCACCACGTCGCCCAGGCCCTTCACGCCATGAGGCACGCCCAAGCGCACAGGCATGTGGAAGATCTCTTCGGCCAACTCGACCGCGCCTTCCATCTTCGAGGTGCCACCGGTCAGCACGATGCCAGCCGGGATCAAATCTTCGTAGCCGCTGCGGCGCAGTTCAGCCTGGATCAGGGTGAACAGTTCGTCGTAGCGTGGCTCGACCACTTCGGCCAGGGCCTGGCGCGACAGTTCGCGCGGTGGACGGTCGCCCACGCTTGGCACCTTGATGGTCTCGCCGGCACCGGCCAGCTTGGCCAGGGCGCAGGCGTAGCGGATCTTGATTTCTTCGGCGTACTGGGTCGGTGTGCGCAGCGCCATGGCGATGTCGTTGGTGACCTGGTCGCCGGCAATCGGGATCACGGCGGTGTGACGGATCGCACCCTCGGTGAAGATCGCGATGTCGGTGGTGCCGCCGCCGATGTCCACCAGGCACACGCCCAGTTCTTTTTCGTCGTCAGTCAGGACCGAGTAGGCCGAGGCCAACTGCTCGAGAATGATGTCGTCGATTTCCAGGCCGCAGCGACGCACGCATTTTTCAATGTTCTGTGCGGCGTTGACGGCGCAGGTCACCACGTGGACCTTGGCTTCCAGGCGAACGCCCGACATGCCCAGGGGCTCGCGCACGCCTTCCTGGTTATCGATCACGTAGTCCTGCGGCAGGGTGTGCAGCACGCGCTGGTCCGCCGGGATCGCCACGGCCTGGGCAGCGTCGAGGACGCGCTCAAGGTCGGCCGAGCTGACTTCACGGTCGCGGATCGCCACGATGCCGTGGGAGTTCAGGCTGCGGATGTGGTTGCCAGCCACGCCGACGAACGCCGAGTGAATCCGGCAACCGGCCATCAGCTGCGCTTCTTCGATAGCGCGCTGGATCGACTGCACAGTGGACTCGATGTTCACCACCACGCCCTTCTTCAGGCCCCGGGACGGATGCGTGCCAATACCGACGATTTCGATCGCGCCGTCTTCCCCGACCTCGCCCACCAGCGCCACCACCTTGGAGGTGCCGATATCGAGACCGACGATCATTTTGCCGCTTTGCACGTTTGCCATGGGTCCTGCCTCTTCTTAATTCTTCGCGACAGCGGGTTGTGCTGCCGTGGGCGCAGCCGGTGTACGCCAGCCGACGGCCAGGCCGTTGGCGTAACGCAGGTCGACGCTCGCAATGTTCGTAATCTGTTCTTTCAAGGTTTTTTCATAGATGGCAATAAAGCGGCGCATCTTTTCCACCAAGCGGTCGCGTCCCAGCAACAACTCGATGCCCGGGCCGGAACTGCCTGCCCCGGTCGTCAAAAACCAGCTTCCCCGCTCACGCAATTCCAGGCGTGCAATGGAGAAGCCCAATGGCCGCAGCATCTGGCTCAAGGCCTGGTACTGCTGCATCACTTGCTGCTGCGCCCGCTGCGGCCCGAACAGCTGCGGCAGGTGTTCATAGTTGGCCAGCTCACGCGGGGTGAACGCCTGGCCCTGGTTGTTCAACAGCGCTCCATCGCCCCAACGGGCCACGGGCAGTTGTTCTTCCAGGCGGATCGTGACCTGGTCCGGCCATACCCGGCGAACTTCGGCGTGGGCGATCCACGGCATCTGTTCCAGCTCCGAGCGCATCCCAGCCAGGTCGATGGTAAAGAAGCTCGCCGCCAGGTATGGGCCGATGCGCTGCTGTACCGCTTGCTGGCTGATGTAGCTCAAGTCGCCCTGCACGCTGATCTTGGTGATCGGCCGGTCGGCATACGGCAACAGACGCTGCGCGCCTTCGTACGTGCCAAAGCCCAGCACCACCAGCAGCACCGGCCAGAACAGCGCCTTGATAAAACCAAAGTTGGCTTTTGGCAGGCGCGCCGACATCGGCTCTTTAGCCACCATTCGGCTTGCACCCCGTGGCACCGGCTTGCGGCTCGGTGCTTGTGGGGGCTGATGACGAAGCGATGCGCCGTTCATGTCTTTAGCCTCTTGGCTCAATGCTGTCGGCCAGGATTGCCAGCACTAACTGCTGGAAATCCAGACCGGCGGCACGGGCAGCCATGGGAACCAGGCTGTGATCGGTCATGCCCGGTGCGGTGTTGACCTCAAGGAACCAGAAATTCCCTTGGTCATCCTGCATCACGTCTGCCCGCGCCCAACCGGCGATACCCAGCGCCTCACAGGCTTTCGCCGTGAGGTCCATCAATTCCTGTTCCTTGGTTGCTTCGAGCCCACACGGGATCCGGTACTGAGTATCGGAAGCCAGGTACTTGGCGTCGTAGTCATAAAAGGTGTGGGGCGTGCCCAAAGCGATGGGCGGCAATACCTGGCCACGCAGGGTGGCGATGGTGTACTCGGGACCGGAAATCCACTGTTCCACCAACACTTGCGAATCGTAGGTACTTGCCGCTTTCCATGCGTCGATCAATTCGGCGGCCGAGTTCACTTTGGCCATGCCGATACTGGAGCCTTCATGGGCTGGTTTGACGATCAAAGGCAGGCCCAGTTCCTTGGCCGCAGAAATACAATCGTCTTCACTGCACAGTACGGCGTGACGTGGGGTCGGAATGCCCAGGCTGTGCCACACCTGCTTGGTGCGCAACTTGTCCATCGCCAAGGCCGACGCGAGGATGCCGCTGCCGGTGTAAGGGATGCCGGCGCATTCGAGCAGGCCCTGCATGCTGCCGTCTTCACCGCCGCGGCCGTGAAGAATGAGAAAGGCACGGTCGATCTTCTCGGCCTGCAGGCGGGCAAGGAAGTCATCGCCCACATCGATACCGAACGCGTTCACGCCAGCACTTTGCAGCGCCTCAAGCACCGCATTGCCGGACTTGAGCGACACTTCGCGCTCGGCGCTCTTGCCGCCGAACAACACGGCCACGCGACCGAAGTCGGCAGGCGCAAGGGTGGAAAACAGGGAGCCGTAATCAGTGGTCATTTCGACTTCCCCTTGGCGGCGGCTGCAAACAGCGGGCTCGCCAGCAATTTGGGCGCAAGGCCACCGATATCACCGGCGCCCTGGCACAGCAGGATGTCACCGGCACGCAGCAGCGGCTTGACGATAGGCGCCAGGTCCACGCCACGCTCGATGTAGATCGGGTCCAACTGGCCGCGCTGGCGGATGCTGTTGCACAGCTTGCGGCTGTCAGCGCCCGGGATCGGTTCTTCACCGGCCGGGTAGACTTCCATCAGCAGCAGCACGTTGGCATCGGCCAGTACATTGACGAAGTCGTCGTACAGGTCGCGGGTGCGGCTGTAGCGGTGCGGCTGGTACACCATCACCAGCCGGCGCTCCGGCCAACCACCGCGTACGGCCTTGATAACGGCCGCAACTTCGGTCGGGTGGTGGCCGTAGTCGTCCACCAGCATCACGTCACCGCCTTCGACCGGCAGTTGGCCGTAGACCTGGAAGCGACGGCCCACACCGGCAAAGCGCGACAGGCCCTCGACGATGGCTTCATCGCTGACGCCTTCATCGGTGGCAATGCAGATGGTCGCCAAAGAGTTCAGCACGTTGTGGTTGCCCGGCATGTTCACCGACACGTCCAGCGGCTCGCGATCGGGGCGCAGCACGGTGAAGAAGGTTTGCATGCCTTCCTGGCGCACATTGATTGCGCGCACGTCGGCGTCTTCGCTGAAGCCGTAGGTCACGGTAGGGCGTTTGACCTGGGGCAGGATTTCACGCACCACCGGATCGTCCAGGCACACCACCGCCAACCCGTAGAACGGCAGGTTGTGCAGGAAGTCGACGAAGGTTTTCTTCAACTTGTTGAAGTCGCCGTCGTAGGTCGCCATATGGTCTTCGTCGATGTTGGTGACGACGGCGACCAGCGGTTGCAAGTGCAGGAAGCTCGCGTCACTTTCATCGGCTTCGGCGATCAGGTAGCGACTGGTGCCCAGCTGGGCATTGGTGCCAGCTGCATTCAGGCGGCCACCGATGACGAAGGTCGGGTCCAGGCCACCGGCGGCGAACACCGAGGCGATCAGGCTGGTGGTGGTGGTCTTGCCATGGGTACCGGCCACGGCGATGCCGTGGCGATAGCGCATCAGCTCGGCAAGCATCTCGGCACGCGGTACCACAGGGATACGGCGCTCAAGGGCGGTGGCCACTTCCGGGTTGGACGTGTTCACGGCGCTGGACACCACCAGCACGTCAGCTTCGGCGGCGTTCTCGGCACGGTGGCCGATGAAGATCTGTGCGCCAAAGGACTTCAGGCGCTCGGTGACCGGCGACTCTTTCAAGTCCGAGCCGGACACCTGGTAGCCCAGGTTCAGCAACACTTCGGCAATCCCGCACATGCCCACGCCACCGATACCGACGAAGTGAATACGGCGGATGCGGCGCATCTCGGGTTGCGGCATGGCTTTCTGATTCTCAACCATGGGCCACCTCCAGGCAGATATCGACCACGGTGCGGGTTGCGTCAGGTTTGGCCAGGCGGCTTGCGGTGCTCGCCATGCTGTTGAGTCGTTCCGGTTGCATCAAAACCTCGGTCAGGCGTGCGGCCAAATCGGCGGCGCCAGTCGTTCTTTGCGGCAGCAGGAAGGCAGCGCCCTCCCCGGCCAAATATTCGGCGTTGCGGGTCTGGTGATCGTCGATGGCGTGGGGCAAAGGCACCAGCAAGGACGGCAGACCGGCGGCCGCCAGTTCACTGACGGTCAGCGCACCAGCGCGGCAGACCACCAGGTCGGCCCAGCCATAGGCTTGGGCCATGTCTTTGATGAAGGGCTGTACATTGGCCTCTACACCGGCCTCGCGATAACGCGCGGCGGTGACTTCATCGTGGTTCTTGCCGGCCTGGTGGAAGATCTCCGGGCGCACATCCTCAGGAAGTTGCGCAACGGCTTCAGGCAGCAATTTATTCAGCGGCTCGGCGCCCAGGCTTCCGCCCAGGATCAGCAGGTGAGCCTTGCGCCCCGCCAGCGCGTCACGCGCAATGGCCATGAACAGTTCGGTACGCACCGGGTTACCGGTGGTGCGAAGCTTGTCGGAGGCGGCGAAGGTTTTCGGAAAGGCTTCACACACCCGCGCAGCCAATGGCACCAGCAGGCGGTTGGCAGTACCGGCGACGGCGTTCTGTTCATGGACGATCACCGGCACGCCCGCGAGTTTCGCCGCAACGCCACCAGGGCCGGTCACATAACCGCCAAAGCCGAGCACACACACCGGCTTCAACTCGCGAATGATCTTGCGCGCCTGCATGACCGCCTTGAGCAACACGAACGGCGCCTTGAGCAATGACAACTTGCTCTTGCCGCGCAACCCGGTGACGTTGATCAAATGCAGCGGCAAACCGGCATTGGGCACCAATTCGTTTTCGATGCCACGGGGCGTACCCAGCCAGTGCACGGTGTAGCCACGGTTCTGGAATTCACGGGCGCAGGCCAGGGCCGGGAACACATGCCCCCCGGTACCGCCCGCCATGATCAGCACGTTAGCGCCCATGAGTCGGCTCCTCGGCGAAGTCGCTCTCGCTGAACTCCATCTCTTCGCTGCCCAGGTGGGTGCGACTCTCCCACTCGATACGCAGCAACAACCCGAGACAGGCGCAGCAAATCACCAACGAGCTGCCGCCGTAACTGAGGAACGGCAAGGTCAGGCCCTTGGTCGGCAGCAGGCCGACGTTCACACCGATGTTGATCAGGAACTGGCCGATCCACAGGAAGGCCAACCCATAGGCAACGTAGGCGGCGAAGAACTGCTTGGCCTTCTCGGCCCACAAGCCGATGTACATGGCGCGCACACAGACGAATACAAACAGTGCCACGGTGCACAGCGAGCCCACCACACCCAACTCTTCGGCCAATACCGAGAACACAAAGTCGGTGTGGGCTTCCGGCAGGTAGAACTGCTTCTGCACACTGTTGCCCAGGCCCACACCCAGCCACTCGCCGCGACCGAAGGCAATCAGCGCCTGGGTCAACTGGTAGCCGGAGCCGAACTGGTCGGACCAGGGGTCGGTAAAAGTAATCAGACGCGCCATTCGGTAGGGTTGCGCCTGCACCAGGATGGTCACGGCCGCCACCGCCAGCACCACCATCAAGGTGAAGCGGAACAGCCCGACACCACCCAGGAAGAGCATCGCGGCGGCGGCGCCCATCATCACGACCGTGGCCCCGAAGTCGGGCTCCATCAGCAGCAGACCAGCCATGGGCAGCAGCACGATGAACGGCTTGAAGAAGCCCATCCAGCTTTCGCGTACTTCTTTCTGACGGCGCACCAGGTAACCGGCGAGGTAGATCACCACGAACACCTTGGCGATTTCCGAAGGCTGCACGTTGAACGCGCCGAAGCCGATCCAGCGCATCGAACCGTTCACCTCGCGGCCAATGCCCGGGACGATCACCATGACCAGCAAGCCGAACGCACCGATCAGCATCAGCCAACCCAGGCGCTGCCAGGTGGCAATCGGAATCATCATGGTGACGATGCAGGCGCCCAGGCCGATCACCAGGTACACCAGGTGGCGGATCATCATGTACAGCGTGTTGCCCGACTGCACGGCAGCCACTTCGGAGGACGCCGAAGTGATCATCACCAGGCCCAGGCCGAGCAGCGCCAGGCAACCGGCGAGCATAGGGAAATCAAGGTCAATGCCGCGCCCGGTAATGATCGGCGACGGGTATGGCTTGATGATGTTTCTCAGGTTGAGGCTCATGCCAAAGCCTCCACGGCGCGGGCGAACAGTTGGCCGCGCTCTTCATAGTTCTTGAACATGTCGAAGCTGGCGCACGCGGGCGACAGCAACACCGCATCGCCAGGCTGGGCCAAGGCTTTGCTCTGGGCAATGGCATCGTCCAGGGAAGCTGCGCGTACTTGCGGTACAGCGTCACCGAGGGCGGCGGCGATCAGGTCCGAATCGCGGCCCATCAGCACCACGGCGCGGCAATGGGCGGCCACTGGCGCTTTAAGGTCCTTGAAGTCGGCGCCCTTGCCATCACCACCGGCGATCAGCACCAGCTTGCCGTCGATATCGGCACCCAGGCCTTCGATGGCCGCCAGGGCTGCACCGACGTTGGTGGCTTTGGAGTCGTTGTAATAGCTGACGTCATTGAGGTCGCGCACCCACTGGCAGCGATGCTCAAGCCCGGCAAACGTGCGCAGGCTCGAGAGCATGGCGTCGAATGGCAGGCCAACCGCGTGACCGAGTGCCAAGGCCGCCAGGGCATTGGACTGGTTGTGCGCGCCACGGATTTTCAGTTCGCGTACCGGCATCAGGTTCTGGAATTCGAACGCCAGGTACTTCTCGCCGTTCTCTTCACGAATGCCGAAGCCTTTGAAGTCCGGTTTGCCCAAGCCGAAGGTCCAGCAGGGCATGCCCTCGCCCATCAGCGGACGGCTCAGGGCATCCTGGCGGTTAACGACAAATTGCCTGGCGCCACGGAAGATCCGGTGCTTGGCCAGGTGATAAGCCGGCAGGCCGCTGTAGCGGTCCATATGGTCTTCACTGACGTTCAATACCGTCGCCACTTCAGCGCCGAGGTCGTGGGTGGTTTCCAGCTGGAAGCTCGACAACTCCATCACATACAGCTCGACGTCGTCGCTGAGCAGGTCCAGCGCCGGCACGCCAAGATTGCCGCCGACGGCCACACGCTTGCCCGCCGCCGCGGCCATCTCGCCGACCAGGGTGGTGACGGTGCTTTTGGCGTTGGAACCGCTGATGGCCACGATCGGCGCCTTCGCGTTGCGTGCGAACAGGTCGATATCGCCAGACAGCTTCACGCCACGGGCCGCAGCCGCTTGCAGGGCCGGTGTCGCCAGGGCCAGGCCCGGGCTCACGTAGAGCTCGTCGGCACGGCACAGAAACTCGACATCCAGCTCGCCACAACGCACTTCCACGTGCGGGTAGTCACGGCGCAGCGTGACCAGCTCCGGTGGATTTTCCCGCGTATCGGCCACGGCAAACGACGTGCCCCGGTTCGCCAGGAAGCGAACCAGGGACATGCCGCTCTTGCCGAGGCCGACAACGATGCGGAAGTGGTCTGAAGCGATCAGGGACACTCGTTTCTACCTCAGTTTCAGGGTGGCAAGGCCGACCAGTACCAGAATCACGGTGATGATCCAGAAGCGGACAATCACGCGTGGCTCAGGCCAGCCCTTGAGTTCAAAG
Organism: Pseudomonas sp. PA-1-6B; assembly: GCF_021609545.1. NCBI lineage: Bacteria > Pseudomonadati > Pseudomonadota > Gammaproteobacteria > Pseudomonadales > Pseudomonadaceae > Pseudomonas > Pseudomonas sp. PA-1-6B. The sequence goes on along the minus strand of NZ_WJZM01000047.1, from coordinate 29,968 downwards.
TGGTGGTGAATCGGTGCCATGCGGAACACGCGGCGCCCGGTCAACTTGAAGGACGCCACCTGGATGACCACCGACAGGGTTTCCATCACGAACACACCGCCCATGATGAACAGCACGATTTCCTGGCGAACGATCACCGCGATGGTGCCCAGGGCGGCGCCCAGCGCCAATGCGCCGACGTCGCCCATGAAGACTTGTGCCGGGTAGGTGTTGAACCACAGGAACCCCAGGCCGGCACCGATCAAGGCGCCGCAGAACACGATCAACTCACCGGCGCCCGGTACATAGGGAATCAGCAGGTATTCAGCGAATTTCACGTTACCCGAGAGGTAGCAGAAAATGCCGAGCGCACCGCCTACCATCACCGTCGGCATAATCGCCAGGCCGTCGAGGCCGTCGGTCAGGTTCACCGCGTTGCTGGAGCCGACGATCACGAAGTAGGTCAGCACCACAAAACCGACACCCAGCGGGATGCTCACATCCTTGAGCATCGGGATGATCAAGGTGGTTTCCACGGCGCTCGGCGCGGTGGTGTACAGGAAAATCGCCGCAGCGAGGCCGAACACCGACTGCCAGAAATACTTCCAGCGGCTTGGCAGCCCCTTGGAGTTTTTCTCGATCACTTTGCGGTAGTCATCCACCCAGCCGATGGCACCGAACAGCAGGGTCACCAGCAACACCACCCACACGTAGCGGTTATGCAGATCGGCCCACAGCAAGGTACTGACGCCGATGGACGACAGGATCAGCGCACCGCCCATGGTCGGCGTGCCGGACTTGGACAGGTGCGACTGCGGGCCGTCGTTACGAACCGATTGACCAATTTGCAGGTTCTGCAGGGTGCGGATCATCCACGGCCCCAGGAACAGTGACAAAGACAGCGCGGTCAGCACACCCAGGATCCCGCGCAGGGTCAGGTACTGGAAGACCGCGAAGCCTTTGTGGAACTGTTGCAGATACTCAGCCAGCAGCAGCAGCATTAATGTTTCTCCGTACTTGAGCCACACAAGGCTGCGACGACGTTTTCCATCACCGCGCTGCGCGATCCCTTGATCAAAATGGTTGTGTGTTTGTCATGTTCAGCCGCCGTCAACGCCTGGATCAGCTCGGCCTGGCTCGCGAAATGCCGCGCGCCAGGGCCGAAAGCGTTGACCGCATGGGCCATGTTTGTGCCAACGGCGTAGAGCGCGTCCACTTTGCCGGCGGCGTAGGCGCCGACTTCACGGTGGCCTTGTTCAGCCCAATCGCCCAATTCACCGATATCGCCCAGCACCAGTACCTTGCGCCCATCAAAACCTTTGAGCAGGTCCACAGCGGCATTGATGGAAGACGGGTTGGCGTTGTAAGTGTCATCAATCACGCGCATGCCGTTGCCAGCCAGTTGCGCCACGGTGCGGCCCTTGACCGGCTGCACCGCGCCCAGGCCGGTGGCAATACCGAACAGCGACACACCCAGGGCATGGGCGGCAGCGGCGGCGGCCAAGGCGTTGGCGACGTTGTGGTTGCCCAGCAGGTTCAACTGCACGTGCTCATCACCTTGCGGGGTGTGCAAAGTGAAGGACGGGCAGCCACGGGCATCGACATTGATGTTGGAGGCGTGGAAATCGGCTGCGGCATTCAGCACTGCAAACGTCAGGACATTGCGACCGGCGGCGCGTACACGCCAGGTCTCGAAGGCCTTGTCATCCAGGTTAAGTACCGCAGTGCCCGAAGCGTCGAGCCCCTCAAGGATTTCGCCCTTGGCTTCGACGATTTTTTCCGGGCCGCCGAACTCACCGACGTGGGCGGTACCGGCGTTGTTGATGATCGCCACGTGAGGCTGGGTCAGCGCCACGGTGTAGGCGATTTCGCCGATGCGCGAAGCCCCCAGTTCGATCACTGCCGCCGTGTGTTCCGGGGCCAGTTCGAGCAGGGTCAGCGGTGCGCCGAAATCATTGTTCAGGTTGCCACGGGTCGCGAGTACCGGCCCGCGCGTGCGCAAGACGCCGGCGAGCAGCTCCTTGACCGTGGTCTTGCCGCTGGAACCGGTAATGGCCGCCACCGGCTTATCAAAAGCAGCACGGTTAAGCGCACCCAGTTGGCCCAGCGCCAGGCGGGTGTCGGCTACCAGCAATTGCGGCAAGGCAGAATCGGCCACTTCACGCTGCACCAAGGCACCGACGGCACCTTTGGCGGCAACGTCGTTGAGGTAGTCGTGACCATCGAAACGCGGGCCGGCCAGGGCGACAAACAGCTGCCCCGGCTGGATGTTACGACTGTCGATACTGACGCCGGTGAATGTGCAGTCGCTCGACAGCACACGGGCCGACAGGGCCTGGGCCAGTTCGCTGAACGTCATCGCCTTAAGCATGGGCGACCTCCCAGGCGGTCAGGGCGTGATCCGCCTCGACCAGATCAGAGAAGGCATGGCGCTCACCGTTGATTTCCTGATAGTCCTCGTGACCTTTACCCGCGAGCACCACGACGTCGTCCGCGCCGGCACTGGCGATCAACTGGGCAATGGCGGCGCCGCGACCAGCCACAAACGTGACGTTGGAGGCGTCTTTGAAACCGACACGGATGTCGTCGAAAATCTGGCTCGGGTGTTCGCTGCGCGGGTTGTCGTCGGTGACGAGTACGCCATCGGCCAAGCGCTCGACAATTTCGGCCATCAACGGGCGCTTGCCGCGATCGCGATCACCGCCGCAACCGAACAGGCAAAGCAGTTTGCCTTTGGCATGTGGGCGCAGGGCTTCGAGGACTTTTTCCAGGGCATCCGGGGTGTGGGCGTAATCGACCACCACCAACGGTTGCGTGCCGCCACCCAGGCGCTGCATGCGACCGGCCGGGCCTTCCAGCTTCGGCAATACCCGCAGGATTTCATCCAGGGCGTAGTCCAGGCCCAGCAGTGCACCGATAGCGGCGAGCACGTTGCTCAGGTTGAACCGCCCGAGCAAGGTGCTGCGCAAGTGGTGTTCGCCCTGCGGCGTCACCAACGTGGCGCGCACGCCTTCATCATTGAATTGGGCTTCGCGGCAGTACAGGTAGGCACTGGCATCTTGCAGGCTATAGCTGATCAGGCGCGCATCGCTGTCTTCGCCCGCCAGTTGGCGGCCGAATGCGTCGTCGAGGTTGACCACCCGGCACTTCAGGTCATTCCAGGCAAACAGCTTGGCCTTGGCGGCGGCGTACGCCTCCATGGTGCCGTGGTAGTCGAGGTGATCGCGGGACAGGTTGGTCATCACGGCCACGTCAAAAGCCAGTGCGGTGACACGCCCTTGGTCCAGGCCATGGGAAGACACTTCCATGGCTACCGCCTTGGCGCCGGCCTTTTTCAGGTCGGCCAGGGTCGCTTGTACGGCAATCGGGTTTGGCGTGGTGTGCAGGCCGCTTTGCAGCGCGCCATAGAAACCGGTACCCAGGGTGCCGACGATGCCGCAGTGCTGACCCAGCAGGTCCAAAGCCTGGGCAACCAACTGGGTCACACTGGTCTTGCCGTTGGTGCCAGTCACGCCCACCAGGTTGAGTTGGCGGCTCGGGTCACCGTAGAAACGCCCGGCGATGTCGGACAACTGCGCTGCCAGGCCCTTGACCGGAATCAACGGCACATCGGTGATCGGCAGCACGGTGGCGCCTTCCACTTCATAGGCGACCGCAGCCGCACCGCGTTGCAGGGCATCGGCAATATGCGCACGGCCATCGAGCTTGCCGCCAGGTACCGCCAGGAACAGGTCACCGGCGCGTACATTACGGCTATCCAGGGTCAGCTCACGAATCAGCAGATCGTGGCCGGCATGGGCAAAAATCTTGTTCAGGCTAAGAGACATCAGCCGCGCCCTCCATTGGCTTTAACAGCGGCAGCCGGTGGACCAGCGTTGGCTTGTTGCGTCGGCGGCAGGTTGTCCGGCGTGATATTCATCAAGCGCAGGGTGCCGGACATCACTTTGCTGAACACCGGCGCCGAAACCAGGCCACCGAAGTAGCCGGCTTTACTAGGCTCGTCGATCACCACGACGATGGCGTAGCGAGGGTCGCTCATCGGGCCGAAGCCGGCGAACAGCGAACGGTAGGAGTTTTCGGCATAGCCCTTGGTGCCCACCGAGGTCTTACGCGCCGTACCGGACTTGCCAGCAACGTGGTACGCCGGCACCTGGGCGCGGAATACGCCACGCGGTGCCTCGATCACTTGTTGCAGCATGCCTTGCATGGTCTTGGCGACGTTTTCCGGGATCACTTGGGTGGCTTTTGGCGCTTCGTCGACGTGGATCAGGCTCAGCGGAACCATACGGCCGTTATTGGCCAATACCGAGAACGCGTGGGCCAACTGGATGGCGGTCACCGACAGGCCGTAGCCATAGGAAAGCGTGGCAGTCTCGGCTTTTCTCCACTCGCGGTAGTTCGGCAGGTTACCGACCCGCTCGCCCGGGAAGTCGAGGCCGGTGGGTTGCCCCAGGCCGATCTTTTGCGCCAGGTGATAGATGGTCTCGCCGCCGATATCGAAAGCAACCTTGCTCATGCCGACGTTACTGGAGTTGATCAGGATGCCGGTCAGGTCCAGCACTGGCCCCTCGGTGCGGGACACGTCACGAATGGTGTACTTGCCCAACTGCAAGGTGCCTGGGTAAACCTCGACCTTGTCGCTGGGTTTCCAGCGGCCGGTTTCCAGGGCAGCACTCATGGAGATGGCTTTCATGGTGGAACCGGGCTCGAACACGTCGATCATCGCGCGGTTACGCATCATCGCCGGCTGCAGGTTGCGACGGTTGTTCGGGTTGTAGGTCGGCTGGTTGACCATGGCGAGGATCTCGCCAGTCTTCACATCCATAATCACCAGGCTGCCGGCCTTGGCGCCGTTCTCGATGATCGCGTTACGCAGTTCGCGGTTGGCCAGGTATTGCAGGCGCAGGTCAATCGACAACGCCAAGGGCTTGCCAGCCTTGGCGTTCTTGGTGACCTGGACGTCCTTGATCAGCCTGCCGCGCCGATCCTTGATGACCTGACGCTTGCCCGGAACCCCAGCCAGCCATTCGTCATAGGCCAGTTCGACCCCTTCGCGGCCGTGGTCATCGATGTCGGTGAAACCCACCATGTGCGCGGTGGTTTCACCGGCCGGGTAGAAACGCCGAAATTCCTCGATGCCGTAGACGCCGGGGATTTTGAGATCGAGCACTTGCTGGCCTTGCTCAGGGGTAAGCCCGCGAACCAGGTAGATGAATTCTTTATTGGCCTGGGCTTCCAGGCGTTCGGTCAGGGCCTTGCGGTCCTGCCCGAGGGCAGCGGCCAGTTCAGGCCACTTGTCCTTGGCAACTTGCAGCTCTTTGGCGTTGGCCCACAGGGTGGTCACCGGGGTACTGACGGCCAGAGGCTCGCCGTTACGGTCGGTGATCAGGCCACGGTGTGCAGGAATCGGGATGTGCCGCAGGCTGCGGGCATCACCCTGGCCGATCAGGAAGTCGCGGTCGACGACCTGAAGGTCGAAGATGCGCCAGACGATCGCGCCCACCATCAATGCCAGCAAGCCGAGCATCAGGCGAAAGCGCCATGGGTAGAGTGCCCCTTCGAGTTTCATCATGGCGCCACCATGCGAACTTCAGCCGCGCCTGGGATGTGCATCTTCAACTGTTCGGTAGCCAGCACTTCGATACGGCTGTGGGCCGTCCAGGTGCTTTGCTCAAGGATCAACCGGCCCCACTCTGCCTGGGCTTTGTCGCGCACGCTCAATTCCCCGTAAAGGGTATTGAGCAACTGACGGTTCCAGTGGGCGCTGTAGGACACCGCAATCGCGGACACCAGCACGCCGACAAACAGCAGCAACATAAAGAAGCTACCGCCCGGGAGGGGCTTGGCGAAAAGCTTGCTCACCGCAATTTCTCCGCAACACGCATGACGGCGCTACGGGAACGTGGATTGGCCTTGAGTTCGGCTTCGGAAGCGAACTGCGCTTTGCCATGGATTTTGATTTTTGGCACGAAGGCTTCGAAACGCACCGGCAGGTTACGCGGCAGGTTATCGGACTCACCCTTGACCAGACGACGCATGAAGAGTTTGACGATGCGGTCTTCCAGGGAGTGGAAGCTGATCACCACCAGGCGACCGCCCACTTCCAAAGCATCCAGAGCGGCTTCGAGGCCGGCTTCCAGATCGCCCAATTCGTTATTAACGTGAATGCGCAACCCTTGGAATGCGCGGGTGGCCGGGTTCTTGCCTTTTTCCCAGGCAGGGTTGGCGACCTTCAGCACTTCGGCCAGGTCAGCGGTGCGTTCAAACGGCTGGATTTCGCGGCGCTCGACCACGGCACGCGCCATTCGACCGGCGAAGCGCTCTTCACCGTATTCCTTGAACACACGGGCGATTTCTTCTACCGGCGCGGTGGCGATGAATTGTGCGGCACTGACCCCACGAGTGGGATCCATACGCATATCGAGGGGACCGTCGTTCATGAAGCTGAAGCCGCGCTCCGGGTCGTCGAGCTGTGGCGAAGACACGCCCAGGTCGAGCAGAACCCCGGCCACCTTGCCCGCCATACCGCGCTCGGCAACTTCGGCACCCAGCTCGGCAAAGCTGCGCTGCACAACGACAAAGCGGCCGTCTTCGGCCGCTAGCGCTTGCCCGGTGGCAATCGCTTGAGGGTCTTTGTCGAACCCGAGGAGTTTGCCGTCGGACCCGAGCTGGCTGAGTATCAACCGGCTATGCCCGCCCCTGCCGAATGTGCCATCGACATAGCAGCCATCGGCACGTACGGCGAGAGCCTCAACGGCTTCGTCAAGCAGTACGGTGATGTGGTTAAAGCCGCTATCAATAGTCACAGGATCAAATCACGCAGTTCATCAGGCATGGCGCCCGGTTGTTGAATAGCAGCCAGGTCCGCTGCAGACACAGCATCCCAGGCATCTTCGTCCCACAATTGGAACTTGTTCAGTTGGCCTACCAGCATTGCGCGCTTGTCGAGCCTGGCGTACTCGCGCAGTCGCGGCGGCACCAGGAAACGACCGCTGCCATCGAGCTCAAGGTCGACGGCATTACCGATCAGCAAACGCTGGAGGCGGCGGTTTTCTTCACGCAATGAAGGCAGCGCGCGCAACTTGGTTTCAATCAACTCCCACTCGTCGAGGGGGTAAACACATAAACAGGGGTCAACGGCGTCAATCGTGATGATTAACTGCCCTGAACTTCGCGAAATAAGCTCGTCACGATACCGGCTCGGCATGGCGAGACGGCCTTTTGCATCGAGACTGATAGCGTTAGCTCCGCGAAACACAGATGCGTTTCTCCAAATTTTAGCGTTTTACGTTCAAAAAACCCACTTTGTGCCACTTTCCGCCACTTGCGCACACTATAGGAATGCGCCCACCACACCGTCAAGGCGCGTATTCAAGGAAAAGCCTTACAGAACGGAGATTTAGGAGTGCAAAAGGAGGAGAAACGAGAGTTTGGCGATGCTTTTGACTCAACAATGGCAAATAGCTCAGAGAGCTAGAGGCTAAAGTTAAAGTAATTTATTAAGAGTAAGATTTTTTTGGTATTACGAAGATGCATCTGCCAATGATTTGGCAGGGAGGGATTCTTGCGTTACTACCGGGTTTGCGCACGAGATTCGAACGCAAGGAAAAAAGGTGGAGAGTCGATCTGTAAGCCGGGTTCTGTCTTGAACAGTCATTCGTCTACGATGGCCATCACTGGACATCTTTAGCAACCTACCCGGTCCCAGCGCGGGCCACGCCTTGGGACCCTATTTGGTCTTGCTCCAAGTGGGGTTTACCTAGCCACGAACTGTTGCCAGTCGTGCGGTGCGCTCTTACCGCACCTTTTCACCCTTACCGGCACCGAAGTGCTTAGGCGGTTATTTTCTGTGGCACTTTCCGTAGGCTCACGCCTCCCAGGCATTACCTGGCACTTCGCCCTATGGAGCCCGGACTTTCCTCCCCCCCCTAATTTTCATAGAGGGCAGCGACTGTCCAATCGACTCTCCGCCGCGCAGGTTAACGGCACGGCGGCTTGAGGACAAGTATTAAAAGTGCAGCATTGCCATCACGTTCAGACGAAATGCAGATTTGCCCCTGGAACTATTCGACCTTCTGCTTATCGAGTGCGACCTGATACAACACATTCTTGCGCACGCCGGTAATTTCCGCTGCCAGGGCGGCGGCGCGCTTGAGTGGCATTTCCTTGAGCAACAAATCGAGGACGCGCATCGCCTCGCTGCCCACCGCATCTTCATTCTCCGGCGCGGTCCAGCCTGCGACCAGCACCACGCATTCGCCACGTTGCTGATTGCTGTCGCCCTCGACAAACGCTCGCAGCTCCTCCAGCGGCAACCCCTTGAGGGTTTCGAAGGTCTTGGTCAACTCTCGAGCCAGCAAGGCCAGGCGCTCACCGCCGAACACCAGCTCCATGTCTTGCAGGCATTCAAGGATGCGATGCGGAGCCTCATAGAAGATCAAGGTGCGCGGTTCTTCTTTAAGTGCCTGCAGACGCGCCCGACGCCCTACAGCCTTGGCGGGCAGGAAGCCTTCGAAGATAAAGCGGTCCGAGGGCAACCCGGCGGCCGATAATGCAGCAATCAGCGCGCAAGCTCCGGGAACAGGCACTACATTGATACCAGCGGCACGGGCCTGGCGGACCAGGTGGTAACCAGGATCGGAAATCAGGGGCGTGCCCGCGTCGGAAATCAGCGCGACGTCATCACCCGCCAAAAGACGTGTGATAAAGCGGCTACCCTCTTCACGTTCGTTGTGTTCGTGGCAGGCCGCTAATGGCGTGCTGATACCAAAATGCTGCATCAACCGCTGGGAGTGCCGAGTGTCTTCTGCCGCGATCAATTTCACCTCGCGCAACACTTTCAGCGCCCGGGCACTGATGTCGTCCAGGTTGCCAATGGGCGTCGCCACCACAAAAAGCGAGCCAGCAGTGGAATTCAAAGGACCTGGAGCAGTCAAAGCGCACACCTCGATGATTGGCAAAAGCCACATTGTAGCGCGTAGACGCCTTGAAAATATGCCATCACGGCCGATGCCGTTTCAGCCACCATTAGCTAAACACAACATTTGCACGACCTAAATCCACGGTTTAACGCCATGAACATCGCGCCTGGGCCAGTGCTTGGGTACACTTCCACGCTAATTTGATCGGTATCAGGAACACTTACATGATCGCTTGCCTGCGGCTGCTCTCCGCCCTCTGCCTCGCTGCCTTGCTGGCTGCTTGCGCCAGTTCGCCCTCCTCCAGTCTTGGCGAACTGCCACGCACGCCCGACGCCAGTATCGAGCAACTGCTCGAACAGGCGACGAACGCCAAGACGCCAGAAAAAGCCGCGTTGCTGCGCCTGAGCGCGGCAGACCTGGCTTACCAGCAGAACAACCCCGGCCGCTCCTCGCAGATCCTTGCGCAAGTGCCCCTGGACGCCCTGAAGCCAGCCGCGCAGGTATTTGCCAGCACCCTGGCCGCAGAACTGGCCATGGGGCGCAACCAGCCCAAGGCGGCCTTGGCAGCGCTGAACCACCCCAGCCTGCAAAGCCTGAAGGAGTTGCCGACCGACCAGCAGATCCGCACCGGTACCGTACATGCACGTGCCTATGAAGCCGATGGCCAGACCCTGGCCGCCGCTCGCGAGCGGGTGTCCATGGCGCCCCTACTGACGGGTGAGGCTGCCAACAGCAACCACGAGGCCATCTGGGTATTGATTGCCGCGTTGCCAGCCGAACAGCTGCAAGCCACTGGCAACCCGACACTCGATGGCTGGATCACCCTGGCCCAGGCGGTCAAGGGCGCCGGTACGCTGGAGCAACAACAAGCCGCCATCGACACCTGGCGCGCACAGAACCCGGGCCACCCAGCGGCTGTGCAACTGCCAGCGCCGCTGACCAAACTCAAGGAACTGGCCAGCCAGCCCCTGAACAAGATCGCCCTGCTGCTACCGCAGGAAGGCCCGCTGGCGGCTGTGGGCAAAGCGCTGCGCGAAGGCTTCATGGCGGCTCACTACCAGGCTGAACAAGCCGGGCAGAAGCCACCGGTCATCGAGTTCTATGACAGCTCGCGCCTGGGCTCCCTCGACGACTTCTACGCCAAGGCCCAGGCCGCCGGCGTGCAACTGGTCGTCGGCCCGCTGGAAAAACCGCTGGTCAAGCAACTCAGCGCACGCCCGCAGCTGCCGATCACCACCCTCGCCCTGAACTACAGCGAGACCGATCAAGGCCCGGCGCAGTTGTTCCAGTTCGGCCTGGCCGCTGAAGACGAAGCCCGCGAAGTGTCGCGCCGTGCACGTGCCGACGGCCTGCACCGCGCCGCCGCCATGGTGCCCCGTGGCGAATGGGGCGAGCGCGTCTACAAAGCGTTCCGCCAGGATTGGGAAGCCAATGGCGGCACTGTCATGGGCGTTGAATATGTCGATCAGCCTGTTGCCCTGGCCCAGCAGATCGCCGATCTGTTCCAACTGCGCAAGAGCGAAGGCCGCGCCAAGAGCCTGCAAAGCACAGTAGGCACCGACGTAGCCGCCCAGCCTTCGCGTCGCCAGGACATCGAGTTCATCTTCCTGGCTGTCACGCCACAACTGGCCCAGCAGATCAAGCCGACCCTGAACTTCCAATACGCCGGCGATGTGCCGGTGTACGCAACCTCCCACGTGTTCAGTGCCAGCGGTGACCGTAACCAGTACCTGGACATGACCAACGTGATGTTCTGCGAAACCCCTTGGTTGCTTAACACCACCGACCCACTGCGCAACCAGGTTGCGGCGCAATGGCCGCAAGCCAATGGCAGCCTGGGCCGCCTCTACGCAATGGGCGTCGATGCCTACCGCCTGGCACCACGCCTGGGCCAGCTCAAGGCACTGCCTGACACCCGTGTCGACGGCCTCTCGGGCAACCTGGGCATCAGCGCCAACCAGCGCGTGGACCGCCAGATGCCTTGGGCGAAGTTCGTCGGCGGCGAAATACAGCGCCTGCCCGATACCCCACGCTGATGCCCCAGCGGTCCAGCGCACAAAGCGGCAAGGATGCCGAACTGCATGCGCTCGATTACCTGCAACAACAGGGTCTGCGCCTTCTGGCGCAGAACTGGTTATGTAAACGCGGCGAGCTTGATCTGGTCATGCTTGACGGCGATACAGTAGTATTCGTCGAAGTCCGCTACAGAAAACACGCACAATGGGGTGGCGCGCTCGCCAGTATCGACGAGCGCAAGCGTCAAAAGCTGATACTCGCTGCGCAGTTTTTCCTGCAAAAAGAGCATCGCTGGGCTGACCGCCCCTGCCGTTTCGATGTGGTTGCAATGGAAAGCACCCCGTCAGGCACAGCTGATCTGACCTGGCTTAAAAATGCCTTCGACAGCTGATTCGCCGGGCACCCTCACCACTCACTTTTGCTCTTTGCATTGCGGGCTGCACATTACCTGTGCCAAACAGCCGCGCTACTTAAGGTCACACAGATGGACATGCAATCCCGAATTCGCCAGCTTTTCCAGGCCAGCATCGACACCAAGCAACAGGCGATGGACGTACTTGCACCGCACATCGAGCAAGCCAGTCAGGTCATGGTCAATGCCTTGCTCAACGAAGGCAAAATGCTTTCGTGCGGCAACGGTGGTTCGGCCGGCGATGCCCAGCATTTTTCATCCGAGCTGCTCAACCGTTTTGAACGCGAGCGCCCGAGCCTGCCGGCCATTGCGTTGACCACCGACTCGTCGACGATCACTTCGATCGCCAACGACTACAGCTACAACGAAATCTTCTCCAAGCAGATCCGCGCCCTAGGCCAGCCGGGCGATGTATTGCTGGCGATTTCCACCAGCGGTAACTCGGCGAATATTATTCAAGCGATCCAGGCCGCACATGATCGCGAAATGATTGTCGTAGCCTTGACCGGTCGCGACGGCGGCGGCATGGCTTCGCTGCTGCTGCCAGAGGACGTGGAGATTCGCGTCCCGGCCAATGTCACTGCACGTATCCAAGAAGTTCATCTGCTGGCGATCCACTGCCTGTGCGATCTGATCGACAGCCAACTGTTCGGGAGTGAAGAATGACCGTTAATCGCCTCAGTCTTTTGGCCATTACGCTGTGCGTCGCCATCAGCGGCTGCAGCTCGGCTATCACCGCTACACGGGACACCCCTATTCAGGACGACCGGGGCACACGCACCTTCGGCAGCACCATTGATGATTCGCTGATCGAAACCAAGGTCAAGGTCAACGTCGCCAAGGCTGCTACCGACCTGGGCAACGGTGCCTCGCGCATCGTGGTGACCAGCTTCAACGGCGTGGTCCTGCTGGCAGGCCAAACACCCCGCGCCGATCTCAAGGCCCAGGCCGAGCAAGCCGCTGCCGGCGTGCAACGCGTCAAGAAGGTCCACAACGAACTACAAGTCATGGACCCGATCACTCTGCTGGCCATCAGCAACGATGCCTTGCTGACCACCAAGATCAAGGCCCAGATGCTGACCGACAGTGCAGTGCCAGGCTCGCGAATCAAGATCGTCACCGATAACGGCATCGTCTACATGATGGGCCTGCTGACCCAGGCAGAAGCCACCCGCGCCGCCAACCTGGTGCAAGGCGTGTCGGGCGTACAGAAGATCGTCAAGGTATTCGAATACATCGACTGATGTAGATCGATCGGCCACAAAAAAGGGCGCCGTGCATTGACTGCACGGCGCCCTTTTTAGTGCCCAGGGTTTACTGGTATTGCTGGTACGGATTGCCCTGGAACTGGTTGTTCTGCTGTGGCGCCTGCTGCTGGCCAGGCTGGCCGTATTGCTGGCCAGGGATCGGGCCGAGGTTGACTTCGACGCGACGGTTCTGCGCACGGCCATTCACGTCGGCGTTGCTGGCAATCGGGTTATCCGGACCGGCACCGCGTGCGCTCAGGTTGGCACCATTGACGCCTTGGGAGGTCAGGTAGTTGGCCACGCTCTGCGCACGGCGCTGGGACAGGTCCATATTCAGTTGGCGGCTACCGGTGCTGTCGGTGTAGCCAACGATCTGGATGGTGTTCTGGTTGAACTGCTTGAGGGAGTTGGCCAGGTTGTTCAGCGGCTGGTAGAAGCTGCTGGAGATCGCGTCCGAGTTGGTGGCGAAGGTAATGTTGCCCGGCATGATCAGCTTGATCTGGTCACCCTGGCGCTGCACCTCAACCCCGGTGTTCGCCATGCTTTCACGCAGTTTTTTCTCTTGCTGGTCGGCGTAGTAGCCATAGCCCGCCGCACCGGCACCCGCAACGACTGCGCCAATCAGCGCGCCCTTGCCACGGTTGTTATGGTCGATGGCCGCACCGGCCAATGCACCAGCCAGTGCACCGAGGCCGCCGTACTTGGCGGTTTTGCTCATGCCGCTTTCGGAACCATTGCTGGCCTGTCCCTGGCTGCCGTCATAAGGGTTAGGTGAAGCGCAGCCAGACAACAGGGCTACGGCGGTAGCGACAACAAGCAGACGACGCGGAGTGAACATGAAGGAAGCTCCTACTTTTGCATTCTGTGATGCAGAGGACATTGGCAATGGACCTGTGCCGAGTTTGGAACGCGACAAACGGCAAAAATTCCGTGGAGGGTGCGTAAAGCATAGCTGTGTTTGGCTCGGGCCTGTGTCTGTGTGTCTGTACCGCTTTGTATCAGAGCCGACAACCCATCACGCACGCACGAAAGGATTCTCCCGCATCTCATCGCCCAGCAACGTATCCGGCCCATGCCCAGTGACCACCGTCGCGCCCTCGTCCAGCGTATACAAGCGCTGCTTGATCGACCGCACGATCGTCGCCTAGTCGCCGCCCCATAAGTCCGTGCGCCCTGCGCCGCGACGAAACAAGGTATCGCCGGCGATCAACAGCTTGGCGTCGGCGAACCAGAAACTCATCGAGCCCGGCGTATGCCCTGGGGTGTGCAAGGCTACGCCACAGCCGCAGGCCAGTTCTTCGTCATGCTCCAGCCAGCGATCCGGCGACGGCACCGGGACGTAGGGCACGCGAAACATCTGGCATTGCATTTCCAGGTTGTCCCATAGAAATTGATCATCTTTGTGCAAATGCAGCGTGGCGCCGGTCTTTTCTTTCAATTGGCCGGAGGCGAGGAAATGATCGAGGTGAGCATGGGTGTGGATAATGCTCACCACCTTCAGGCCCAGCGCATCAAGGCGCGCCAGGATCAACTCGTGATTGCCACCGGGGTCGACTACGATGGCTTTTTTAGTGATCGGGTCGCCAATGATGGTGCAGTTGCACTGCAACGGGCCGACGGGAAAGGTTTCGCGAATCAACAGTTGTTTTTCAATAGTCATGGGTGTCCTGCAAGCTCTCTGGCGCGTTCCAAGTGCAGTATGGTGTAGCTTGGCCCTGCTCTGGAAGGAGTCGATTACGCGACCCATCCGCTGCTAAGCTACGCAAGCGCCATTGAAATCCCCTGCTGCAGTCAGTCGCATTTGGAGCAACACCCATGGCGAATCAACAGATCATCTGCGAACACTGCGACTGCGTGTACGAGAAAGTCACGCTCGCCAAACATCAAAAAGCCCTGTGCGTACGTTGCTCGGGCGTGCTGCAGCGCTATAACGGCCTGTCGGTGCAGCAACGCCTCGCCTTGACGGTGACCGCCGCAGTGCTGTGGACCTTTGCCAACTTTTATCCGGTGATGAGCATCAGCCTGCAGGGCTTGAAAAACAGCGCGACGCTCTGGGATTCAGTCGTTGCATTGAGCCTGGGGCCGATCACGTTCATTGCCTTGGTCGCGGCGATTTCCATCATTATCGCGCCGGTGTTTCAGTTGCTGTTGCTGATCTGGGTGCTGAGTTTCGCCTTGGCCGGCAGGCGCTCGCCGGCGTTCAAGCTGTGCATGCGCTGGCTCGAAGCACTCCGGCCCTGGAGCATGCTGGAGGTGTGCCTGCTGGGCGCGATGGTCGCGGTGTTCAAGCTGGCCGGCATGCTGGATGTGATCCCTGGCACCGGCCTGTTCGCCTTGGCCGCCCTGAGCCTGTTGCTGATCCGCATTGCCGGGCGCGATGTGCGCGACCTGTGGGACACCCTATGAATTCACCGCCCACCGCCCGCGAGCTGAACCTGTGCCTGTGCCACACCTGCGGCCAGCCCTGCGACATGCGCCTTGAGCCCACCGAGTGCGATCGCTGTGGCGCCGCGCTGCATCGGCGCAAGGTGCAGTCCCTGACCCGTACCTGGGCCTACATGCTCACCGCCCTCGCGTTTTATGTCCCGGCCAACTTACTGCCGGTGATGAACACCACCATGCTCGGCTCGGGCGCAGACAGCACCATCATGAGCGGCGTGCTGGAGTTCTGGCAGCATGGCGCCTGGGACATTGCGCTGATCATTTTCATCGCCAGCATTGCCGTGCCGGGCATCAAGTTCCTGTCGCTGGGGCTGCTGCTGGTCACCGTGCAGCGCAATAGCCAGTGGGCGCGCAAGGAGCGTTCAAAGCTGTTTCGGTTTATCGAACTGATCGGCTACTGGTCGATGCTTGACGTCATCGTGGTCGCCCTGGTGGCCGCGCTGGTGAAGTTTCAAGCCCTGGGCACGATCGAACCGCGCCTGGGCATTCTGTTTTTTGGCCTGGTGGTCGTGTTTACGATGCTGGCAGCCATGAGTTTTGATCCCCGGCTAATCTGGGAAAATCCACATAACGAGGAGACCTCGGATGAGCTCATCCAAGGCTGACACCCCTGCGGGGCAACCCGTGATCAAGACGCGTCGTTTCAGCGTTTCGCTGGTCTGGATCGTGCCGATTGTCGCCGTGCTGGTGGGGATCTCGCTGGTGATTCACAGCGTCATGCAACAAGGGCCGACCATCGTCCTCAACTTCAAGACCGGCAGCGGGCTGGTTGCCAACAAAACCGAGGTCAAATACCGCAACGTGGTGATCGGCCAGGTAACCGCCGTGGCCCTGAGCGATGACCAGAAAAGCGTCAATGCCACCGTCGAGCTGGTCAAACAGGCCGAAAGTTTCACCCGCGAAGATTCAAAATTCTGGGTGGTGCGCCCGCGCATCGGCGCAGGCGGCGTGTCGGGCATCGACACGTTGTTGTCCGGCGACTACATCGGCGCAGACATCGGCCAGTCCGAGACTCGCGCCAAACACTTCACCGGCTTGGAAAACCCGCCGCCCATCACTTACGGCGAACCGGGCAAGCGCTTCACGCTGCACACCCAGGCCCTGGGCTCGCTGGACATCGGCTCCCCCGTCTATTACCGCAAGATTCCGGTGGGCCAGGTAGTGGCCTATGAGCTGGACAACGAGGGCAAGGGCGTGAATGTCGAAATCTTCGTGCACGCGCCCAATGATGTGTACATCACTGAGAACACGCGTTTCTGGAATGCCAGCGGCGTCGACTTGAGCGTCGGTGCCAATGGCTTCGCGCTGAAAACCGAATCCTTGTCCTCCATGCTGATGGGCGGGATCGCCTTCCAGGCGCCGCCCTACAACCCCAATGACAAACCGGCCGAAGAAAGTCGCAGCTTTGAATTGTTCGAAGACCAGCAAAGCGCCCTCGCCCCGCCCAACGGCAGGGGGCAATACATGGTCCTGCGCTTCGATCAGGCCCTGCGCGGGCTGAAAGTCGACGCACCGGTGGAGTTCCTCGGCGTCGAGTTCGGCAGGGTTGTATCGATCAACCTGGATTTCGATGCGAAAAAGCGCACCTTTCCGGTCAATGTCGGCATCGTGATCTACCCGCAACTGCTCGGCGAGGCCCACACCAAGTTGCTCAAGGCCATGAACAATAACCCTGACGATGAGGCAGCCGGCGTACGCCTGATCGGCACCTTCATCGAAAACGGCCTGCGCGCCCAGGCTCGCAGCGGTAACTTGCTGACCGGCCAGCTCTACATCGCCCTGGACTTCTACCCCAAGGCCGAGAAAGTCGCGTTCGACCCGAACCAGCGTCCGGTGGGCATCCCCACCATCCCGGGCAACCTGGAACAGCTGCAAGAGAAGTTCGAAGGCATCGTCAACAAGATCAGCCAACTGCCTGTCGAGCGTATTGCCGGCAACCTCGACGCCAGCCTGGTCGAACTGCGCAAAGGCCTGGCGCAATTCAACGCCAAGACGCTGCCGGGTGTGCAGACGACCTTGGCCGACGTGAGCAAGACCCTGCAATCGGCCAGTTCAACCCTGGCAGAAGACTCGCCGCAGCGTGAACAACTGACCCAGACCCTCGACGAGTTGGGACGCATGTCGCGCTCCCTGCGCGAGCTTTCGGATTACCTGGGCCGGCATCCGGAGTCGCTGATTCGCGGCCGCCCCGATAACGCCGCACCGACGGACCTGCAAGGGCCACCCCGCAAATGACCATTGGAGCCGCCATGACATTGCCGTTGAAGATCACGTTACTGAGCGCCCTGCTGCTGCTCGGTGCCTGTCGCAGTGAACCCATCGCTTTTCATACACTGACCCCAGCGCACTTGAGCCCGAGTACGCGTGCAGAGGCCGGCGGTGTACGCATTGAGAGCATCAGCGTGCCGCCTCAGGTCGACCGTGCGCAGATCGTGATTCGCCAGGGCGACAGCGGCCTGGCGATTCTTGAAACCCAATGGTGGGCCGCCACCCTCGCAGATGAACTGAGGAGCGCCTTGGTGGATCAATTGGCCAACAGCAATGCCCGGCAAGCCGTAGCTTTACGCGTAGACGTGCAGCGGTTTGACTCGGTAACGGGGCAGTACGCATTGCTCGATGTGCGCTGGCGCCTGAGGCAAGTCAATGGCGATCGCCCGGCCTTGACCTGCCGCACCACCTTGCAATCACCTGCCGGGCCGAGCATCGACGAGTTGGTGGTGGCGCATCAGAACAACCTCAAGCGTTTCGCCGCGCTGATCAATCAGACCGTCGACACCTCACTCAAAGGTTGCCCGACCACGCCATAAACCCAGGGCTCAGGCCAGCAAGCCCATGGCCTTGGCCCGCGCCACCGCCTGGGTACGACGCTCCACGCCGAGCTTGCTGTTGATATGGCTGGCGTGGGTCTTCACCGTGTGCAGGGAGATGAACAGCTGGTTGCTGATTTCCTGATTTGAACAGCCTTGGGCAATCAGTTGCAGCACCGCCAGCTCTCGGGTGCTGAGGGTTTCCTGTTGAGGTGTGGCTTCAACTGCGCTGGCTTGGGGCAGCAACGCCAGCAAGCTCTGGTTGAGCAGCCCATGGGAGTCCTTGCTCAACTGATCGCGTATCCACTGCGGGTAACCCTCCAACAACCGTTGAAACGGCTGCAACGCACCGCCCGAACCGGCTTCCAGGGCACGGGCGAATACCGGCCGGGCCTTGGCTTCCTGGCCATTGTCCAGAAGTAACTGCACCTGCTGAACCAGCGCCATCAGGGCAATCATCTGGCGCCCACTGTCATGGGCCTGTTGGGCCAATGCTTCCAGGCGTTGCAGCGCGCTGTCGGGTTGATGGCGGGTGGCATCGAGTGCGGCTTGTTGCAGCTCGATATGTTGCGGCAGGTGCGGATGAAACTCGGGGGCGGCCGCGGCGTGCTCGCCGTTGTAGGTCTGCCCCAGGCGGGCCAGCCAGGCGTCGGCCAGGTCAGTGCGCCCCTGGGCCAGCCACAACTCGCATTTGATCAGGGTGATCATCGCCAGGTAATAGATCGGCGGCACATCCCAGATGTGCATCAAGCGTTCGGCCTCGGCCAGTTCGGCAAAGGCATTGGCAAACTCCCCACGCCGCCCTTCGAAGCTGGCGATGACGCAGTGCCCGATCAGCACGCTGATGTCGCGGCAGGCACGGGCCTCGGCCAGGCCGGCGCGCAAACGCGCAAGGCCGGCTTCGGGCTGGTAACGCACCAGCAGCAGGTAACCTTCGTACAGCGACAGCCGTGCGCGCACGGCATACAGGCGCTGGGGCGCCAGCCCATGCAGGCGCTCAAGGCCCTGGCGGACTTCATCCAGGGAACGCAGGATCTCCCCCCGCGCCTGCAGCACCCGCGCCCGATCGTAATGGGCCAAGGCTTCAAACAGGGGGTTACCGACGCGCTGCGCCAGCTCCAACGATTCGCGGTTCAGGCCACGGGCGCGCCACAGGTCGGCATCGACGATCGCCAGGTTGGACAGGGTCGAGAGGCACATCAGGCGCTGGCCGTAACGCTTTTGCGGCAGGCTTTCCAACGCTTCGTTGCAATAGCGCTGGGTCAGCTCACGGTCCCCGCGCCCACGGGCGATGATCCCGCTCAACGCCAACCACTGAGCCAGCATGGATTTTTGCGCGGTGGCCGATGGCGCCGGCAGGAAACGGCTGAGGTAGCTGGACAGCTCCTGCGCTGCATCCAATTGGCATGCGAGCCCCAGCGCCCAGCTGTACAGCACGATCAAACGCGGCGTACTGATCAGCAGGCTGTCGGGCAAATCCATCTTCCAACGCAATAGCATGCCCACGTTCTGCTCTGCCAGCAGTTGCTCTTCGGACAGGTTCTGCACCAGGTTCGCCGCCACATCCAGATGCCCGGCCCGCAGCGCCTGCTCCACCGCCTCGTCGATCAAGCCCTGGGCGTTAAACCAGCGACAGGCGCGCAAGTGCAAACTGGCCGGCGGCAAGGTGGCGCTTTTCTCGCGGCGGGTGCGCAGCAGGTCGGAGAACAAGTGGTGGTAGCGGTACCAATGGCCTTGCTCATCCAAAGGCACCAGGAACACTTGATGAGCCTGCAGATAACGCAGGATTTCTGCGCTGTCATGGGCCTCGCGGACGGCGTCGCATAGTTCGCTGCAAAAGCGCTCCTGAGGTGCGGTGTCGTACAGGAACGCTTGCACTTCTGCGGGAAGGCAGTCGATGACCTCTTCGAGCAGGTAATCGCGAATCAGCCCCTCGCCACCGTGCAGGCTTTGCGGCAAGGCGCTCTCACTGCCGGCTTCGGAGGCCGCCAACAGCCAGAAACGCAGGCCGGCGACCCAGCCCTCGCTACGGCGGATCAGGTTTTCCAACGCCTCGCCGCGCAATGCATTGCCGTGTCCATCCAGCACCGCCAGGGACTCGTCATGGGTCAGGCGCAGGTCTTGCTCATGCAGTTCCAACAGGTGCCGCGACAGGCGCAGGCGTGCCAGGTGCCAGTCCGGACGCTGCCGGCTGGTAACCAGCACCACCAGGCCATCAGGCAAATGATTGAGAAAAAACTGCAGGCAGCGATCCAGCACCGGACCCTGGGCCAGGTGATAGTCATCCAGCACCAGCAATAACGGCGAGCGTGCAGACAGGTGCACTGCCAGCTCGTCGAGCAGGCCATCGAGCCATTCTTCGAAGGCAAAGGGTTGGTGACGCTGGCGCATTTTCAGCAACCCCAGGGATTGGGCGCCGAGTTGCGGGAAATACTGTTGCAAGCCGTCGAGCAGCCGTTCCAGGAAACGGCCGGGGTCGCTGTCCCGAGGGCTCAGGCCCAACCACAGGCTTTGCCACTGGGCAGGCAAGCCCTGGCAGAACTCCACCGCCAACGAACTCTTGCCAAACCCCGCGGGCGCGCTGACCAGCAACAGTCGCCCATCAAGGCCCGCATTCAGCCGTTCGCACAGGCGCGGGCGCAGCACGTAGCCGTCAGGCAGCGGGGGCCGGTAGAAGCGGCCTTCCAGGGTCGGCATCACCACACTGGCAGGCCCATGGGTTCGGGACAGATCAGTCATCGCCGGGCTCTTGTAGAAGGCTGTTGTCGGCATTGCAGATGTCCGCAGACTAGCGGTAAAAGCGGCGGGATTGTAGATCTTTGCAACAAATGGCTGAAAAAGAACTGCGACAAGAAATATCCCTTCCAGCCGCCAAGCAAGAAGTAGGAGCGAGCTTGCTCGCGAAGCACTCAAAAAAAACGCGCCCATCCAGGATGGGCGCGTTCTCGTTGGCGACCTTCGCGAGCAAGCTCGCTCCTACAGGTTAGCGAACGCCGTCCTGACGCAGGGCCGCTGGGGTGAAGTCGCTGGTGCTGGCGGTGAAGCCGAAGTCATAGGCCTGCTTCTCTTCGTTCTTCATGCCCAGGGCCAGGTAGCGGCCGGACTGCAGGTCATAGAGGGTTTCCAGGGCGTACCACGGCACTTGCTTGTCGTAGTAGTTCTCGGCATGGGCTTCGGCAACGCGCCACAGTTGGCCGCGACCGTCGTAGTGGTCGATCACCGCTGCTTGCCAGGTGTCTTCGTCGATGTAGAAGTCACGCTTGGCGTAGATGTGGCGCTGGCCTTCCTTCAAGGTGGCAACCACGTGCCAGACCCGGCGCAGCTCGTAGCGAGCCAGGTCCTGGTTGATGTGGCCAGCCTTGATGATGTCGGCGTACTTGAGCTTGGGATCGTCGACCTTGTAGCTGTTGGAGGCGATGTACATCTCTTTCTTGCCTTCCAGCTTCCAGTCGTAGCGGTCCGGCGCACCGTTGTACATGTCGAGGTTGTCGGAGGTACGCAGGCCATCGGCGGCAGTACCCGGCCCGTCATAGGACACTTGCGGCGCCCGACGCACACGGCGCTGCCCGGCATTGTAGACCCAGGCCGAACGCGGCTCTTTGACCTGGTCGAGGGTTTCGTGCACCAGCAGTACACCACCGGCCAGGCGCGCTGGCGCAGTCACTTGCTGCTTGAAGTAGAACAGCACGTTGCCTGGGTTTTTCGGATCGAAGTCCTTCATCTTGTCGCGGAACACGAACTGGTCGCGGAAGTACACCAGGCTGTAGGAACCGTTGGTTTGCGGGGTGGCCTGGGTGACCAGGCGGGTCACGCTGCCGCCGCGATAACGGGTGATGTGGTTCCAGATAACCTCGACGCCGCTCTTGGGAATCGGGAACGGAATCGCGGTTTCGAAGTTTTCCAGGCCGTTGCCGCCGGACACCAGGTTGGTGGTGGTGGCGTTTTTCTTGATCGAGGCAAACACCTCGGGCGGCACGGTGGCGCCGCGATGGGTCGGGTACACCGGCATCTTGAAGCTGTCCGGGTAACGCTTGAACATCGCGTATTGCCCGGGGGCCAGCTTGTCTTTGTACTGCTCGACGTTCTGCGCGGTGATGATGAACTGCGGTTGCTCGCTGGCATACGGGTTGGCGAGGAAACCACGGGCGTCCACCGCGCCGGCATTGGTCGGCAATGGCGACCATTTTGGAATGGTGCCGGCCGCGTTACCGGCCATCTCGGCGCCCATTGGGGTCAGAGTCGTGCCGAGCTTGGCGGCTTCATCTGCCGAGACTGCCGCCATGACGTTACTCGCCAGGATCGACAGCCCAAGCACACCCACGTGCAACAGACTTTTTGTTATTTTCATGCTCTGGTCTTCCTGAATACATGCCACTTGAAAAGAGTGTGCTTAGAAGTTGGCGCCGAAGCTCAAAGCGACAAAGTCGCGGTCATCCACGGTGCTGAACTTGCCACCAAAGAAGTTGGTGTACGCCAGGCTCGCGGTGTAGGTGTTCTGGTATTCGGCATCCAGGCCCAGGCTGACCGCCTTGCGACCTTCTTCAAAGTTGCCGCCAGGGCCTGGCGAGTAACCTTTGACGTCATGGGACCAGGCTACGTTGGGCTTGAGGTTCACGCCCGCGAACACGTCCGGGTATTCCCAGATGGCACGGGCGCGGTAGCCCCAGGACGTTGCGGTGGTATAGCCGTCGTTATTGCAATTGGTGTTCAGGCCAGCAGCGTTGGGCAAGCCGGCGCCGTTGGCGGTGGAGTTGTTGAGGGCGTTGCAGAACCCACCTGGCAGCGTGCCTGGGCCGAACACCGGATCGCGGCCGTAACGAGCCTGGGATTTGCTTTCCAGGCCACCCACGTGCGTCACGCCGATTTCACCGACGGTGGTGAGGCGGCTGGCGCCCATGACCTGGTCGAAGAAGTGCGTGAAAGTGGTCTGGAACTGGGTGACTTCCTTGCGGTTGTAGCCGTGCAGGTCCTGGCCCGGCGTGCCCTTGAGCACGGACGCATTGCCAAAGCCGGGGATCGGCGTGACGCCCGCGAACAGAATGTCAGTGGTGCTCAACTGCACCGGCGCATTCGGACGGTAGCTCAACTCACCGCTCCAGGCGGTGCCGGTAGGCAAGGTGGTGGAGAAGCTCAGGCCATAGAGGCGAATATCTTCCGGGTACTCGACGAAGTAGTTCGAGCTACCCGCCACGATCAACGGCCGCAAGGCCCCCAGTGGCCCCAGCGGACGCGTGTAGGCCGCCGATGGCGCGCCCTGCGCACTGAAGATCGGCGCGCGGCTGTGGTAGTTCATGAAGTAGGCGCCAAATTCGGTATCCAGCGGTTCGAAGTTGTAGCGCATAGCCACGCCGAACTGGCCGCTGTCGCGTGCATCACGGTCCGGACCACGACGCACCAGTACGCCTTCGCTGTTCACGTCCACACCCAAGGCACCCAGCGTCGGCAGGGCGGCAGCAGGAATGGTGGAACGCTTGTTCAGTACCCGCAGGTTGTTGCTGCAACCATCGGAGATCACGTCCGGCTGCGAGAAGAACGTGCCGCAGTTATCGGTCACGGTCTGGTCCCACTCCAGTTGGTAAAACGCCTCGGCCGACAGGTTGTCGGTGAGCGACTGGGACACGTAGAACATGTTCACCGGGATCAAGCCTTCCTTGATCTCGGCCCCCGGACGACGAAACGCCGACACGTCGATCGGGTTGATGGAGTTGATGCCGCCGCCGATGAAGGTACTTTCGCCCCAGCTCACAACCTGCTTACCAAAACGCACGGAACCCGGCGCATCGGCAATCGAGTAGTTGTGGTAGACGAATGCATCGAGAATCTGCCCGCCCGAAGACTTGGCGCCTTCCTTGCGGTTGTTGTCGCTGATGTCCTTGAACGGACGGCTTTCGTCCTTGAGTTCGAAGTCGTACCAGTACTTGCCCCGCACAAACACACCGGTGTCGCCGTACTTCAGTTCCAGGTCGTGGATGCCCTTGAAGATCTTCGAGAACGTTTCGCCGCGCTTGAAGTTCAGGTGGCCGTCATCGGAGGTCTGAGACAGGCCCTTGCCGCCGTTGTTGGCACCGATCAGGTCACGATTGGGCTTGGCCGTGGACCAGCTCGCCCCCACGGAAAGCGACGAGTCAAAGCTCCCTTCGATTTCACCAATGTTGAAACTGACGCCGAATGCCGGCCCGGCGAGCGTAGAAGCGAGGCTGACGGCCAGGGGCAGTCTTGCCCGGCGCCAGAACTGGTTTACTGAGGTCATCGACGCTACTCCATGTGCATATTTTATTGTTATGGCAGTGAGCCCTTTCTTCAGATGTAACGGCCGGGATACAACGATTCCAATGCCGCATCGCCACCGAGCCTCCATGGCTCGAAGCGCAACATCCGCGAAAAACTCTGAAAGGGACTATAGCCAGAGGGGGGGGAGTGCTTGATCCCTCTAAAGTGTGATTTGCATCACCAACCTGTCTGCCACAACCCTTTCGCCACGCCGACGAAGGTCGACGCGGGAAGGATGGCTGAAATTCGGCAAATCACAAGTAAAGGCTTGATATAGAGCATTACCGCGCCCGAACGGGCGCGGCGAGAGGGTTTAGAGCGTGGACAGGAACGTGCTGTTGTTGGCCTGCCATTCGATGATGTCGACACGGATACGTTTCTTGTCGAGCTTGCCGACACTGGTCTTGGGAATTTCAGTAACAACGGCGATCTGGCTCGGAATCGCCCACTTGCTCAGATGGCCCAGCTCGACAAAAGGCTTGAGGTGTTCCTTGAGCTCTCGCGCATCGATCACATGCCCTTCACGCACCACCAACAAGGCGAAGGGGCGCTCGCCCCATTGCGGATCGGCAATGCCTACCACCGCCACTTCCCGTACGGCGGGGTGACGGCTGACCAGGTCTTCGAGGGCCAGGGAGGAGATCCATTCGCCGCCGGTCTTGATCACATCCTTGATGCGATCACGGATATCAATCACGCCAAAGGCATCCAGCGTAGCCACATCACCGGTGTGCAACCAGCCACCGGCCCACAGCTCGGCGCCCTTGTGCGGCTCGTTGTAGTAACCCTCGGTCAGCCACGGCGCGCGCAGCACCAGTTCGCCCTGGGTTTCGCCATCGGCGGGCAGGAAACGACCGTCGGTGTCCATGATTGCCGCCTCGACCAACGGGCCCGGCACACCGGCCTTGATGCGGTAGGTGGTGCGCTCATCTTCGCTGCCAGCCATCAACTCATCATTGAGGTGAGCGCAGGATACCAGCGGCCCGGTCTCGGACATGCCGTACGCGGCGGTCAGTTGAATGCCTCGGGCCTTGGCGGCTTCGTACAGCGAACGGTTCAGGGCGCTGCCGCCGATGACGATTTTCCAACCGCCGAAATCCACGTTCTGCGCAGCCTTGGCGTTGAGCACCATTTGCAGAATGGTCGGCACACAGTGGGAGAACGTCACCTTCTCCTTGCGCCACAGTTCCACCAGGTATTCCGGGTCGTAGCGGCCGGGGTACACCTGTTTCAGCCCGAGCATGGTCGCCACATACGGCAAGCCCCAGGCGTGTACGTGGAACATCGGGGTGATCGGCATATATACATCGTTGGTGCCCAGCAGCCGCACGCTGTCGACGCTGCCCATGATGGTCGCCACGCCGATGGTGTGCAGCACCAGTTGCCGATGGGTGAAATACACACCCTTGGGGTTACCGGTGGTGCCAGTGGTGTAGAAGGTGGTGGCGACCGAGTTTTCGTCGAAGTCCTCGAAGTCATAGGTGGGGCTGGCGGCGGCCAGCAGGGTTTCATACTCACCCACCAGGTTGGGTAGCTCGGCGGTGTGGGTGTCACCATCGGTAATCAACAAGGTCTTGTCGACGGTGGTGAGCTGCCCGGCAATCGCCTGGTAGAGCCCCACGAACTCACTGTTGACCAGCACAAAGCGGTCTTCGGCGTGGTTCATGGTGTACAGAATCTGTTCTGGCGACAGGCGCACGTTGATGGTGTGAATCACCGCGCCGATCATCGGGATGGCGAACATACACTCCAGGTAACGGTGGCTGTCCCAGTCCATCACCGCCACCGTGTCACCGGCCTTGACCCCGGCTTCGGTCAGCACATTGGCCAGGCGAGCGACGCGCTCGATCAGCGTCGGGTAGCTGTAGCGCAGCTTGTCGCGATAGATAATTTCCCGGGTTTTCTCGTAGCGAGTCCCGGACATCAACAGGCGCTTGATCAACAGCGGGTATTGGTACGCACCTTCGGCGGGCGGGATAACACGGGTCTGCAACATAAGAATCCCTTTAATGACTGCACAGTCTTGGCTTGAAGACCTGCACTGTAGAGCGCTTATGTTTCAGCCAAATCAGCCAAAGGAATGATTTGCAGGGGCCAGCAAATGCTAGCGTTACGCCATTACCGAGGACCTAATGAAGCCCGCTCCCACATCTGGATTGTGCTCACTTGAGAAAAATGATTATTTCATGCTGGTAAAGGCCAGTTTCACCCCGATGGCAATCAACACCGCGCCCATGGTCCGATCAAACCAATGACCCATCTTTGCAAACCCGGCGCGCACGCGCTGCTGGCTGAACAACATGGCCACCAGGCAAAACCACAACGCAGTCGCCACCGCCAGGTACACCCCATAACCGGCCTGCACTGCCAGCGGCGTGTGCGGGTTGATCACTACGGTGAACAGCGACAGAAAGAACAGCGTGGCCTTGGGGTTCAAGCCATTGGTCACAAAACCTGCGGTAAACGCGCCGCGTGGGGTGCGCTCGCCCGCTTCACGGTGCAACTCGCCCTCGGCCGCAGGCTTGGCCGGCTGGGCGCGCAGGGCCTTGAAGCCAATGTAAAGCAGGTACGCCGCTGCGGCCCACTTCAACGCATTGAACAGCACAATGGACTGGGACACGATCAAGCCGATACCCAGCAACGAGTAACCCACATGCAGGAAAATCGCCGAACCGACGCCCAGTGCCGTCCATGTGCCGGCGCGGCGGCCATGGGTCACACTCTCACGCACCACCACGGCGAAATCCGGGCCGGGGCTGGCCACCGCCAGCAAGTGAATCAAGGCTACGGTCAAAAACTCGGCGACGTACATGCTCACTCCATTAAGTAACTGATTATTTCATCTGATAGGCTCGGCAGATTACGCCTTCGAACCTCGTCGCAAAAGGTACAGTTGATCATGAACAATCGCCGCGCCGTCTTCCTCGACCACCCTTCGCTGGACTTGGGCGACCTCGACCTCAGCGGTTTGCATGACTGCTTCAGCCAGTTGCAGTTGTTTGAACAGACCACGCCAGAAAATGTGCGGGAGCGCTTGCAGGGCGCCCAAGTCGCCATCAGCAACAAAATCCCGCTCACGGCGCAAACCCTGGCGGCCTGCCCCGAGCTCAAGCTGATCCTGGTGTCGGCCACCGGCACCAACAATATCGACCTTGAAGCGGCCCGCGCCCAGGGGATTACCGTGAGCAACTGCCAGGGTTACGGCACGCCGTCGGTGGCGCAACATACGATCATGCTGTTGCTCAACCTCGCCACGCGCTTGAAGGATTACCAACAGGATGTGGCCGCTGGCAAATGGCAGCATGCCAAACAGTTTTGCCTGCTGGACCATCCGATCGTCGAACTGGAAGGCAAAACCCTCGGCCTGCTCGGCCATGGTGAATTGGGCAGTGCCGTGGCACGCCTGGCCGAAGCGTTCGGCATGCGCGTGATGCTCGGCGCGATACCTGGGCGCCCTGCCCGCGCCGACCGTGTGCCGCTGGACGAACTGCTGACCCAGGTCGATGCGCTGACCCTGCATTGCCCACTCAATGAACACACCCGCGACTTTATCGGCGCCCGTGAACTGGCCTTGCTCAAGCCCGGCGCATTTGTGGTCAATACTGCGCGCGGTGGTTTGATCAATGAACAGGCCCTGGCCGACGCGCTGCGCAGTGGTCACCTTGGCGGCGCAGCGACTGACGTGCTGAGTGTCGAGCCGCCAGTCAATGGCAACCCGCTGCTGGCTGGAGACATTCCACGCTTGATCGTCACGCCCCACAACGCCTGGGGCAGTCGCGAAGCACGGCAGCGTATCGTCGGCCAGCTTACGGAAAACGCCCAGGGCTTTTTCAACGGCGCCCCGCTGCGCGTCGTCAGTTGATAAACTGCGCCCCTTTTCAAGGAGCAGACTATGGATCCGCGCAGTGAAGTACTGCTTCGCCAGGCCGAACTTTTTCAAGGCAACCTGCTGCTGGTAGGTTTGCCTGCCGACGATTTGCTTGGGCGCCTGCCCAATGCCCACGGCTGGTGCTGGCATGCCGGTGACCAGGCGGCGCTCGATGCGCGCTTCGCCGAACGCAGCCAGTTTGGCGTGACAGTGCCCGAGCGCGCCTTTGATGCGGCGGTGATTTTCCTGCCCAAGTCCAAAGACCTCACCGACTACCTGCTCAACGCCGTGGCCGCGCGCCTGCCTGGCGCCGAGCTGTTTCTGGTCGGCGAGAAAAAGGGGGGTATCGAAAGTGCCGCCAAGCAGATGGTTCCGTTCGGCAAACCGCGCAAGCTCGATAGCGCACGGCATTGCCAACTATGGCAGGTCACTGTCGCCAACGCGCCGCAAGCCGTGGAGCTTGAGAGCCTGGCGCAGGTCTTCGACGTACCCCTGGCAGAAGGCCCGCTGAAGGTGGTGAGCTTGCCAGGGGTGTTCAGCCATGGTCGCCTGGACCGCGGCACCGAGTTGTTGCTGGAGCACTTGGACAAGCTGCCCAGCGGCAACCTGCTCGATTTCGGTTGCGGCGCTGGCGTACTGGGGGCTGCGGTCAAACGCCGCTACCCGCATAACACCGTGACGATGCTGGATGTGGATGCCTTCGCCGCCGCCAGCAGCCGACTGACGCTGGCGGCGAACGGTCTGGAAGCCGACGTGTTGACCGGCGACGGAATCGACGCGGCACCCATGGGTTTGAACGCGATTTTGAGCAACCCGCCGTTCCATGTCGGCGTGCATACCGATTATTTTGCAACGGAGAACCTGCTGCGAAAAGCAGCGAAACACCTGGCAAAAGGTGGCGAACTTCGCCTGGTTGCCAATAGCTTCCTGAAGTACCAGCCACTCATCGAAGAGCATTTGGGCATCTGCGCAATCAAGGCCGAAGGCAATGGTTTTCGCATTTACCGCGCCAAGCGCCCCTGACGGACGTTTGAAAAAGAACGCTTGCCGAATGGATTTTGCCTAGGCAGAATCCGCAGCGTCCTAGGGGAGTAGTCTCCCACGAGCCCATGCTCGTCCGGCATACGTCAACATACTTGGTCAGCAGACCATGGCGTATGCGACCCAGGAGTCCGCACAGACGGACCGGGGTTTGACAAGACCTATGACACGCACACCTTACCCGGGGCGGGAAGGCTGTACGTGTCATAGCCGTGTCGACCCGCCCCTGGAAACTACCTGATGCTGGATTCACTACTCGTTCCTACCGCAATCGTTGCCTTGGCCGAAATCGGCGACAAGACGCAACTGCTCGCACTCATCCTTGCTGCTCGCTTTCGCAAGCCCTGGCCGATCATCGCCGGCATCGTCGCCGCGACCCTGGCCAACCATGCGGCGGCTGGTGCCGTGGGCGCCTGGTTCGGGAGTTTCTTCTCGGATGCGGTGCTGCACTGGATCCTCGCCGCGAGCTTCTGCGCCACGGCGCTGTGGACCCTGGTGCCAGACAAACTCGATGATGACGAAGCCAGTACCACCCGTAAGTTCGGGCCCTTCCTGACCACCTTGATTGCGTTCTTCCTCGCCGAAATCGGTGACAAGACCCAGATCGCCACGGTGATGCTGGCGGCGCAATACCCGGAACTGTGGCTGGTGATTATCGGTACCACCCTGGGCATGTTGATTGCCAACGTGCCGGTGGTGCTGGCGGGGAATTTTGCCGCGGAGAAACTGCCGCTGACCTTGATTCGTCGCTTGGCGGCTACGGCGTTCTTCGTGCTGGCGATTATTGCGGTGTACAAGGCCATGCAGAGCAGCGGCTGGCTGTAAACCGATCACTGCGTGTAATTAGATGGACTCGCCCAAGCCGAGGCGTCTATGCGCCACGGTGGCATTCTTATAGAAGCCAACGACAGCGAGGGCGAGCCCATGAAAAAGCATACGACGATCAATCAGTCTTTGTCAGCCGA